>JAZQRZ010000037.1:0-15031 GCA_045629845.1 Eggerthellaceae bacterium
GAAGGTGCTCTGAGACAGCACTTTTTAGATATGGGTGTTATTCCTGGTGCACGTATCGAGTATGTCAAAAGCGCACCGATGGGCGATCCATTGGAATATCGCATACACGGCTATGAGCTTACGCTTCGCAAAGAAGATGCATCCAAGATTTTGGTGCAGCGTGTTGATGATACGGTCGAACATGTTTCTGCGTTTGAGGCCAATCTTGCTGAAGATGATGCGGAACATCCTGGTTTTGGTGAAGGTGGTCGTTTTCATTCGCGCGCTGACGAAAACCCGCTTCCCGATGATGCGACGTTAACCTTTGCGTTGGCTGGCAATCAAAACTGCGGAAAGACTACGTTATTTAACCAGCTTACAGGCTCGAATCAGCATGTAGGGAATTTTCCAGGTGTTACAGTTGACCGAAAAGAAGGCTCGCTGAAGGGGTATGCCAACACGAATGTTGTTGACTTGCCAGGCATTTATTCGATGTCGCCTTACAGCAGCGAAGAAATTGTTTCGCGCCAGTTTATTCTTGATGAGAAGCCTACGGGCATCATCAACATTGTTGACGCCACCAATATCGAGCGCAATTTGTATTTAACGATGCAGCTTATGGAACTTGATGTTCCTATGGTACTTGCCTTAAACATGATGGATGAGCTGCAGGGCAATGGTGGCTCGATTCGCGTTAATGAAATGGAAGCCGCCCTTGGTATTCCTGTCGTGCCTATTTCAGCTGTTCACAACGAAGGCGTACAAGAGCTTATTGATCATGCCCTTCATGTTGCGCATTATCAAGAGCGACCAGGGCGTCAGGACTTCTGTGATGCGAATGATCGCGGTGGTGCTGTGCATCGCTGTTTGCATGGCATCATGCATTTGATTGAAGATCATGCAGTTCAGGCTGGTATTCCTTTACGTTTTGCGGCAACGAAGTTGGCGGAAGGCGATGAAAAGGTTGCCGAAGCGCTGCTGCTTTCTCAAAACGAAAGAGAAATGGTTCAGCATATTGTTGAGCAAATGGAAGAAGAGTGTGGCCTTGATCGTGCTGCCGCCATTGCTGACATGCGTTTTTCGTTTATTGGAAAGGTTGTTTCTCGTACCGTTGTAAAGCCAGCTGAAAGTAAGGAGCAGCTGCGAAGCAAAGCAATTGACCGGTTGCTAACTGGTCGTTTTACCGCCATCCCAATGTTTATCTTGATTATGGCGTCTATCTTTTTACTTACCTTCAATGTGATAGGGCCGTTTTTTCAAGATATCTTGCAAATCATTATTGACGCCTGCACCGATGCGACTGCTTCAGTCTTAGAGGACTTGGATGTTGGTCCCATTGTTGAATCGTTTGTTTTAAATGGCGTGTTTAACGGTGTGGGTACCGTGTTGCTGTTTTTCCCGATTATTGTGGTCATGTTCTTTTTCTTGTCGCTTTTGCAAGATACGGGCTACATGGCTCGTGTGGCGTTTTTTATGGATCGAGCTTTGCGCCGCATTGGTTTGTCGGGTCGCTCTATTGTTCCTATGGTCATGGGCTTTGGCTGTACGGTGCCAGCTGTTATGGCAACACGAACCTTACCTTCTGAACGTGACCGCAAGCTAACCATCTTACTTACGCCTTTTATGAGCTGCGCTACTAAGCTGGCTATTTATGGCTTTGTGGCCGAAGCATTTTTCCCTCGCCAAGCAGGTTGGGTCATGGTTGGCTTGTACTTGCTTGGTATTCTGATGGCAATCGTTATAGGTGCAATTTCTCATCGTTCTGCCTTTAAGGGCGAGGCAGTGCCTTTTGTAATGGAACTGCCGAACTATCGCATGCCTTCTGCGAAAAGCGTAGGGCGTCTGGTGTGGGATAAATCGAAGGACTTCATTACTCGCGCTTTCACCGTGATTTTTATTGCAACACTTATCGTATGGTTCTTGCAGTCGTTCAGCATGCAGCTTGAGCTTGTTGAAGATCCTGCCGATAGTATTTTGGCTTTACTTGCTGGGTGGCTTGCACCGTTGTTCTCGCCGCTTGGCTTTGGTGATTGGCGATTTGTTACGGCGCTTGTTGGTGGCTTTTTGGCCAAGGAAACTGTTGTGTCTTCGTTGTCCGTATTGTTTGATGGCACTGCTTCTTTGGTCGCGGCTCTTTCACCGGCGGCGGCGTTGGCTTTCCTTGTGTTCTGCTTGCTGTATACCCCCTGCGTGGCGGCTATTGCGGCTATTAAGCGCGAATTGGGGCGCAAGTGGGCCTTTGGCATTGTGGTACTACAGTGTGTGGTGGCTTGGGTGGTTGCTTTTGCCGTTTACCTTCTTGCTGTCGCTGTTGGCCTTGGGTAATGGGGAAGAGAAGTTCTTTTTAGCGCGCGCTGAAGATTTTTGCCTCAACGTACCACCGAGGATTTTCATGAAAGAGATAGGTGGTGGTTTGCCCAATGCGAATAAGGTAGCGCATGCCAGTGCCACCAACTTTAAGTGATGCAGCTTGACGTCGATCAAGTATGCGGTCGATTTCGTACACGCGACCATCTTCCCATTCCACCGAGAGGGGCGTAATACGCCCCTCTTCATCGGTGGCTGAAACAACCTTTACGTAGCGCTTTTCACGCCTGTCAATGCCTTGTACCATGGCAACATCCTATCGATGAAAATAGCTGACAGGGTGGACGGTGTTTTCGCCTTTAATATCAACGCCAACGAGTGCATCGTCGAGTAGTTCAACCCCGCGCACAATACAGGTATTACCAAAGCGGCGCCTTAGTTCGTCAATGCAGCAATCAAGGCCTTCCCAATCGGGTTCGGGGTCGGGGAAGAGTGATAGCTGTTGTAAGGGTTCTGGTTCAACAAGATCGCTTGCGCGTACATGCAAGGCGCGAATGGGCTGTTCTTCAGTGAAGCGTTCGCGTAGACAAAGCAGCGACCAGGCGGCTTGCGCAATATGACGCGTAGCGGCAGAAGGTTTAACGAGTTTTGTTTGGCAGCCATAACCTGATAAATCAAGATCGTTGCGTACACCAATTGAAATAGTGCGGGCACGCACGCCGTCTTCGCGCATGCGTTGAGCAACTGATTCAGAAAGCAGCCAAATAAGTGCTTTGGCATCAGCTTCACTGGTAATGGAATGCGGGGCCGTAAGGCCATTTCCGTAGCTTTTAATAATGCGGCTGACGCTGCGACTAGTGGGGTTGTAAGCCTTTACAGGTGTGGCATCTTCGCCGCGAGCAAAGGAACGCAGAACAAACCCCATTTTTCCCAAACGGCGTTTTAAAAATACATCTGGCGCTTTTGCTAAGTCGCCAATAGTGGCGATGTTGCGCGCAAGAAGCTTTCGTTCGGTGGCGGCACCAACATAAAGAAGGTCGCGGACGGGGGAAGACCATACGATATCGCGATAATTTTTGCGGGTGATGGGCGTAATAGCATCGGGCTTTTTATAGTCGCTTCCGAATTTGGCAAAGATTTTGTTCCAGCTTATGCCAATGGAAACAGTGCAACCAAGTTCGGCTTTTATGCGTTCTGATATTTCGTTTGCTACAACAAGTGGATTGCCACCGTGTAGATGAAGTGAGCCTGTAAGGTCGATCCAGCATTCGTCAAGGCCAAAGGGTTCGACCAAATCGGAATACTGGTAGTAAATAGCGCGAGCCATTTCGGAATAGGTACGATAAAGCTTATAGCGTGGCGGAAGTACAACTAAGTCGGGACATTTTGCGCGTGCTTGCCATAGTGCTTCAGCTGTTTTAATACCATAGGCTTTTGCTTCGATACTTTTTGTAAGCACGATGCCATGGCGCAGTTCTTCTTTTCCAGCTACAACAACGGGCTTGCCGCGCAATTCGGGACGTTCGGCTTGTTCTACGCTAGCGTAAAACGAATTCATATCGCTATGTAGAATAACTCGATCCATATGGTCCTGACTTTTGACAACACTTAACTAAGCCCCTGAACAGGGGTTTCTAAACATTTTTCTTTCAAACAAAACAAATGTTCGCACTAATGCGCACAAGAATCAATCGAACAAATTATGGGTTTTCGGAAAGGACGATGTGACTTACTGGTTAATTCAGCGCTTGAAGTTGGCCAATGGCTCGGGCGAAGGCACGCATGATGGCTTCGTCTAAATCGGAATGAGCAGAAAGCGCGGTAGTTTCCTGATTGGCTTCAGTTGCAATACAGATAACGACTGAACAATCGTCATAGGTTCCTGCATCTTTAAATTGCATGCTGATGCCAGAAAGCGCTGCTTCTGATACTGCTTCCCACATAGCTTCAATCTTGTAAATATCGGCGTTAGGTAAGGCGGGAAAAGCGCTTAGGTCTTCATACGTTGTAAGCACCTTGCCTTCGATGTGGGTGTAGTTCGTTTCGTTTGTCTTGCTTGCTTTTGCACAGCCTTCTAAAAGTGTCCGCGGTGGATCGAATCCACACACAGTAAGCTTGGTGTTGCCGGAAAGGGTAAAGATGCTTTTTACGCAACGTCCTGGTCCAAGCTGCGTTGTATCAACTTCTTTAATAGTGCCTGCGTTAATACAGGATTGCAGAACCTTTTGTGCCTCGCTGTTTTTGTCACGAAATTCGTGCCATCTTTTATCAAGTTCTGCGTTGTTGCGGCAAGGAACTTTGCCGCATACCAGCAATGAAGCGTTTCCGTACCAATTCCATTCGTGATCTTGCTTGCTTTCAGCTAGTTCGTTTCGGCGGTAAAGTAAGAGTGCTTCGTACATTTCCCACTGTTCATCAGTTAAAAAAGTGCGAGCGGCTGGGTTTGCTTTTAAGCGATCAAGTTGCTTGAGTTCCATGTTGTAAAGCAGGTCAACGTAGCGTTTTCTAAACTCGTCGGTTGTGGCTACATCGCTAAGACAGGCATATTGGGCTAGGGGCGTGCCGGTAATTCCTTCAAGCCCCATCCATTCAAAAGAAACGGGTACCTTGCGGGGAGGTATGCCGCTTGTAAGGTTCATAGGTTTACCGATAGCGTGTTTTGCTTGTTCGACAAGCTGAAGTATTTCTGCATACATGGGATCAAACAGCCTGGTAAAAAGTGCGATTGTCCCTGTGCCGTAAAAATCATTCGTCATAGAGGTAACAGACGAAACGATACCGCCAGGCTTGCAAACGCGACACATTTCAGCGAGCGCGCAGGCCCAATCGGGAAGTGCTGTTAAGTAGGTGTGCGAAATTACGACATCGAAGCTATTGTCTTCAAATGGCAGATTAAGTCCGTTGCCGCATACAAAGTGATAATCGTTAGCAGAATTAGGCTCTTCAAAGGGGTAACCAATAGCGCCAATTGCTCGTTGATTGGCAAAGTCAACAAAGGCTGAATCGATTTCAAGCCCCGTGTAGTGAACACCTTGTGTTGCCGAGCCAAGGCGAAAACAATATTCACCCGAACCGCACCCAACATCTAAAACGTGCATGTCAGGCTTAAGATTCAATTGCGAAAGAATTGTTGCCACAATGGAATCGCTGAGCGAAATCATACGTGTCGCTGCTAAGAATTCAGGAGTCTGTCCATCAGTTGACCAGTTCATGCCTCCAAGTGTAGTAGACTTTCAGAGGTTAACGACTCTGAAAGGATGAATCCATGAGTAATGAAGGCAAGCAGGTTAAGGTTCACTACGTTGGTACCTTCGATAATGGTGAAAAGTTTGATTCGTCGCGCGACCGCGGTGAACCCATTGCTTTTACGTGCATGGCTGGTCAGATGATCCCTGGTTTTGATGCTGCCGTGCGCGATATGGAAGTGGGGCAGACGGTTAACGTGCGTATTCCTGCAGCTGATGCCTATGGCGAGCGCGATGATAACATGGTGGCAAAGCTCGATCGTTCCATGATGCCGGGCATCGAAAATGTGCCGATTGGCGCTTATATTCGTCTGCAGACTGTTGATGGCCACCCCATGCCATGCCGTGTGGTCGAAATTGACGAAACACACGTTACGCTTGATATGAATCATGAAATGGCTGGCAAGGACTTGAATTTCGAAATCGAATTGCTGGAAGCTGAATAATGTTCAATGATTCCTGCGT
This sequence comes from Eggerthellaceae bacterium, assembly GCA_045629845.1. Taxonomy (GTDB): domain Bacteria; phylum Actinomycetota; class Coriobacteriia; order Coriobacteriales; family Eggerthellaceae; genus UBA9715. The sequence continues at coordinate 5,997 of JAZQRZ010000037.1, forward strand.
GATGATTTTGGCAGGATAGCGCGAATTGTCATACTCATTCGAATAGGGGTCCTATAATTTCGGGCATGGCAAATAGACGTTCGAACATATCCGAAGACCGAACGCGTCGCCCATCGGCGGCGCGTCGTCGTACTGCTCAAGCTACCGTACGTGATACAGGCAGCATTCATGATGCTGGTCGCTCGCGTCGTAGCCGCGAAATTGAAGAACCTGAAGATAACGGCCGCTGGACGCGTGACGACCGCTATCGTTCTGTTAACCCCGTGCGAAAGCTCATAAACGATTGGTTTGATCGTGTTATGGGTGCTGTTTCAGATGGCGACTTGGCTGGGCAGGAAGAAGAATACGGCGCCGGTCGCACTAAGCGCGACTTCATGTGGAATTCCATTGGTCAGGGCGCTTGGGGTGTTGTGTTTCCGTTCTTGACCATTGTGGTTACTCAGCTATCTGGTGTTGAGCAAGCGGGTATGTTTTCGTTTGCGTTTGTGTTGGCTAATTTGCTTTACATTTTGGCCAATTATGGCGTTCGTACATATCAGGTATCCGATCAAGAGGAATACCATTCCTTTGCTGACTATCAGGTGAATCGCATAGCGACCTGCGTTGCTATGATGATTATTGGTTTCATTATTTGTCGTGTTGCTGGCTTTGGTGGCGAAATGGCCACCATATGCATGGGTATATTTGCTTATCGCGCCGTTGATGCGCTGGGTGAGGTGTACGAAGGCCGTCTTCAGCAGGTTGATAAGCTGTACCTGGGCGGTATTTCTTTGGCAATCCGTTCGGCAGCTGCCTTCATTGTTTTCGTTATTCTGCTTGTCATTACTGGTAGTTTGGGTGTTGCTTCTATTGCAATGGCGGTAGCAGCTCTTGCAACGTTTTTGTGCGTTACTTTCCCGCTTACCATGTTTGAAACACCGCGTTCAATGCCACCAGCACTTCATAGCATCGGTGTTTTATTCCGCGAATGCTTTCCTGTGTTCTTGGCACTGTTCCTGTATGCGGTAATCGATAACATGCCCAAGTTTGTTATGCAGGGTGCTGGTCTTCCATACGATAACCAGCTGTATTTCAATGCGCTCTATTTCCCAGCGCAGGCCATATTGATAACGGTGCAGTTGATTTATCGTCCGTTGCTGGTAAAGATGGCAAATGCTTGGGCCGACGAATCGCGTCGTCGCCGTTTTGACTTCCTTATTGTGGCCATGATTGCGCTTATCGTTGCTATCACGGTAGTTGGCATTATTTTCATGGCCTGGATTGGCTTGCCTATCATGAGTTTCCTGTACGGCTTTGATTTTGGTCCGTATGCTCAGCTGTCGTTCATTATGCTGGCAGCTGGTGGTGTTACAGCGGCAATCGATTTCTTATATCAAGTTATTACTATTCTGCGTCGCCAGCAGGTTGTTATGGGACTGTATCTCATAACGTTTGGCTTTTCGTTGCTTGTGTTAATTCTTATGACAACAATGATGGGTCTCGAAGGCGCAGTCGTTGGATACCTTATAGTTATGGCCATACTGCTGATTTTGCTTGTTCGCGAATACATCATGCAGCGAATGAAATTTGCGCATCAATCAAGCGGAAGGCGATAAATGGGTGACTTGTCGAAATTAAAGATTGCAGTAGCTCAACCCGAACTTGTTTACGGCTGTCCTTCAGTTAATGACCAAGTTCGCGAACGTATGGTTGAGCGCGCTGTCGATGCGGGTGCTGATTTACTTGTCATGCCTGGCTCACTCGTTGATTCCCAAGACGTTCATCTTATCGTTCTCAATGATTCACGTATCGATGTTGCTGGTAATGCAGTGTATTTGGATGCGTGTGGTGAAACGTATCGAATTGGTCTTGAATCCGACGATGCAACCTGCGACTTCGCTGTGTACTGCGATGTTTCGCCGTGGACGCTTGAAAGCGATGCGCGCAAGCAGGCACCCATGCGTTTTGTGCCAACAATTATGTTGAGGCCAGTTGGTATTCGAAACTGCGGCAAAGATGTTCTTGCTTACGATGGCGGAACCAAGGTCTTTGGTGCCGATGGTGCGCTTATCGCGGCTTTACGCGATGACTTTGAAGAAGACTTAACGCTTGTTCAGTTTACCGAGCAAAATCACATTCAAGAGCCAGTAGAAAATAAGCTGTTAGCTGCACTTGTTAAGTCGCTTAGGCGTTTTGACGAACAGGTTCTTCCTTGGAACCCGAAGTGGATTATTGGCTTGTCGGGCGGTCTTGATAGCAGTACTGTTGCTGTATTGCTTACGCTTGCTTTTGGTCCCGATCGGGTTATTGGTTATAACCTGGCTACGCGTTATAACACCGATGCAACGAAGACGAATGCAGCTGAATTAGCTGATGCTTTAGGTATTTCGTTGCGTAATGGGTCGATAGAAGGCCTTGTCGAAGCAACTTCAACCACGCTTTCGCAGTATGGTTATCCCGATAATACGCTTACGGGGCTTTCGCTTGAAAACGCGCAGGCGCGTCTTCGTGGCCACCTGCTTTCAACCTTTGCTGCTGTTGAAGGTGGAGTGGTTGTTAATAATGGCAATCGTGTTGAGTGTGCTCTTGGTTATGCCACGTTATACGGTGATGCCATCGGTGCTTTAGCGCCAATTGGTGATTTAACAAAGGTGCACTTATTCGAGTTGGCGCATGTGATTAATGGCGATAGTGAAAGCGCTATTATTCCCGAAAACTTGTTGCCGCGTGAAACCAAGGACGGCTACGAATGGGCTACAAAGCCATCAGCTGAGCTTTCTGATGGTCAGCTTGATCCTATGAAGTGGTTCTATCACGATTGGCTTATACAAAGGCTCTTGGATTCCCCAAGCCTTGATAGGGCTGTCTGTGAAGTCATGGATCAGTATCTGGAAGATCGTTTGCTCGGTTCCGAAGTGGGGAAGTGGATTCGCTTCTACAACCTTGATGATCCCCAGGCCTTTATGGATGACCTTATGTGGGTGCTGAATTCGATGCGCACTTCGGCCTATAAGCGCATTCAAGCGCCGCCCGCATTGCGTATTGCTAGCGTTGCAAGTGTTTCGGCCCCTATGGATATACAGGGAACCCTTGAATGGTCTCCTCGTTTTCATTATTTGGAGTCGCGTATTCGCACGTCATAAGCGCAAAATCGATACCTGTTTTAGTCAGAGATAGCGCACTTCCGTGCTACAATCGCCACAATACATTGAACGGGGGTTTATATGCGTAAGTGCGACTTGCATGACATCATTGACGAGATAAAAGACGCATACGATTCAAGTGATGAAATCTTCTTCACTGACCCAGATCGTCGTATGCCCAGTCGAAACGCCATCATTGCCATATTGAAGGATATGCGCAATATCATGTTCCCTGGTTATTTCACCGATGGTGCGCAAACGTCTGTTGATGCTAGCTACTTTATTGGCAATACGGTTTTGCGTGTTGAAGAAAAGCTGGCTCAGCAGGTGCGTTTGGCTTTGTATTTCCGTGATGGGGATACCTTAACGCCAGAAGAAATTGATAAGCGTGCTTATGATGTTTGCTCGGCTATGCTGTGCAAACTTCCAGGCATTCAAAAGCTTCTGTATAAAGATGTTCAGGCTGCATTTGAGGGCGACCCGGCAGCTCAGTCAAAAGAAGAAATCATTTATTCTTACCCAGGCTTTTTTGCAATTTGGGTATATCGCATTGCTCATGAGCTGTATCAGCTTGATGTGCCTCTTATCCCGCGCATCATGACTGAATATGCTCACAGTCGCACGGGTGTCGACATTAACGCTGGTGCCACGGTGGGCGAATACTTCTTCATTGACCATGCAACTGGCGTTGTTATTGGTGAAACCACCGTTATTGGTGACCATGTCAAGATTTATCAGGGTGTTACGCTTGGCGCTTTGTCCACGCGCGGTGGCCAGCGCCTTGCAGGCGTTAAGCGTCATCCTACCATCGAAGACAACGTAACTATTTACGCTAATGCTTGTGTGCTTGGTGGCGAAACAGTTGTGGGCGCTAATTCTGTTATTGCAGGTAGTGCCTTTGTTACGTCATCTGTGCCGCCACATAGTCGCGTATCGCTGAAAAGCCAAGAAGTGAATGTCAGGCTTTCAGAAGGACCGGTGGAGGTCGTCGAATAACATAACTGCTGGACGTTGGGCTGAGTGAAAGGGTGCGTCATGACTACTGCAAGCATCGACACTAAAGCGTTCCGTTCTATGAGCTATGGTCTGTACATTGTCTCTGCTAAAAACGGAGACACGATGGCTGGTTGTGTTGTTAATACCTTCCATCAGGTTACTTCTAAGCCGGCGCGCGTAAGCGTTGCTATTAATAAGGAAAACTTCACCACAGGCGTTGTGCTTGAATCAGGGCATTTTGAAGCAACGGTTCTTGCTGAAAGTGTGCCTATGGAACTAATAGGCCGTTTTGGTTTTCATACCAGTGCTGATACTGACAAGTTTGCCGAAACTGCGCATGCTTTTGATGCAGCTGGTGTTCCTTACGTAACTGAGCACGCGGTTGCTCATGTGGGCGCTCGCGTAATCGAAAAGGTTGATGTAGGAACGCATTACCTTATTGTTGGTGAAGTTGAAACAGCCGAAGTTCTGTCTAGTGAATCGCCTATGACGTATGCCTACTATCATCAGGTTAAGGGTGGAAAGACGCCGCCAAAGGCTTCAAGTTTTGATCCTTCTGAAGGCGCAACCGAGGCTTCTGAAGCTGTTTCACAGCCTGCTGGTAAACCTCGCTATGGGTGGCGCTGCATGATTTGCGGTTACGTTGTCGAGATGGATGAGCTACCCGATGACTTTACCTGTCCCATGTGCGGCATGGGCCGCGATATGTTCGAGCGTATCGAGCTGTAATTGATGGAGGGGGGATAACCCCTTCCATCTTATTTGCGATAAAACGCACGATTATTAGGTGTTTCGTCTACTTCAACTTCTGCGACAGGCAAACCTTGCGCGGTTAGCTTGTCGAAAAACCAGTGCGCTAGGTTTTCGGCAGTAGTGCGGAAGGGAAGTATTGTCAGCGAAAATCCTTCGCTTTCTAAGGCTGCAAGCGTTTCTGGTTTTAAAGAGCCTTCTTCTATAAGGAAGGTGTGATCCAGCTCTTCAGCGGCGTCTCGAACAGCATGTTTGAAGACGCCAAAATCAAGCACCATATCGCGCATGGTACCCTCAGTTTGCAGTTCGTCTTGAGCAAGCGTAACTTCAACGCGCCAGCGATGTCCGTGCAGGTTTTCGCACTTGCCGTAATAGTCGGTTAGGAAATGTGCGGAATCGAAAGCTGCTTCGGTTTTTAATCCGTACACGATGCCTCCTACCAGAATCTCGTCGTATTTGCTTGGCGCTATTGTATCCTAGCCTCCGTGAATGACGAGTTACAGGAGGTTGTCATGAATATCGTATGCCTTGATATGGAAGGCGTTCTGGTTCCTGAAATCTGGATTGAATTTGCCGAAGCAAGTGGCATTTCTGAGCTTACGCGCACCACGCGTGATGAACCTGATTACGACAAGCTTATGAATTGGCGTATTGATGTTTTGCGTGAACACGGAATGGGTTTGAAGGAAATCCAAGACGTAATTGCAACCATCGAACCACTTGAAGGCGCACGTGCTTTCCTTGATGAATTGCGTAAGCATGCACAGGTTATCGTGCTGTCTGATACGTTCGAGCAGTTCGCCATGCCGCTAATGGAAAAGCTGAACTGGCCCACTGTGTTCTGCAACACGTTGGAAGTTGCTGATGATGGCGCCATTACGGGTTATAAGATGCGCTGCACCCCTTCGAAGCTGACCACGGTTCAGGCTTTGCATTCCTGCGGTTTTGAAACCATTGCTTCTGGCGATAGCTTCAATGACTTGGGTATGATTCGCGCATCGAAGGCTGGCTTCTTGTTCCGTTCGACTGAATCGATTATCGCTGACAACCCTGACATTCAGGCGTTTGAGGACTACAACGATCTGCTGGATGCCATCCTGAAGGCGCTATAGTTCTTTGCGCTGATATAAGCCGTTGTCAACAAAGCCTTGGCGTCGATAGTAATTGCGGGTACCAATAGCGCTAATGACGTTCAGGTATTCAAACCCAGCTTCACGTGCTAGTTCGCATGCATGTTCGATGAGTTTGCTTCCTAGGCCGTGATGCTGGGCAGATTCGCCTTGGCTATCTACTGCCGTTGCAAAGCCGTACACGTGAACTTCGCGAATCATGGCTTCATTTTGTTTAACTGGTAGCTCGCCGTACTCGGCGAGCTTTTCTTTATGCGGCATTGAAAGGCGCAAGAATCCTGCGATTTTGTTTTCAGGTGTAACCCACTGAAGGAATACTTCATCGGTAGCTGTGGTTTCGTAATGAATGGAGTCAAGTCGCAGGGTTGATAAATCAACCTGGCCAGTACCGATTTCTCTGAAGCGGATCTCGCTTATTTTGTCTGCGTGTTGTACAAGTGCTTCGTCGACAAGTTGGCGCAAGTTGGTCTTTTTATTACCAACTAAGATGTCTTTTGCTGAAATGTCGCGAATCATGCGTGAGATGCGCGTGTAGGGTTTAGTTTCAAGCATATCGGTACAAAGGACATTAATGAGCTCTTCTTCTGTGTAAGGGCGCCACGAGCCGCTCTCGTAGTGTGTTACCAGATCAGTATTAGCAACAAGTGCACAAGGGTATAGCTTTACTTCGTCAGGAAGGTAGGCTGGCTGGTTAACAAACTGAGAATAGTCTTCTTTATCGCTTTCGGGGGTTGCCCCAAGTAGGTTCACCATGAAGTGCGCATGTGTCTTAAAGCCGTACAAGCGCGTAAGCTCGAAAGCTTGCTGAATCGTGTCAGTGCGTTCGTGCCGACCGTTTTGAACAAGGATTTCATTATTGACTGATTGCACGCCCATTTGAATCTTTGTGCATCCAAGTTTTCTTAGTTCAAGTAGCGATTTGCTCGTAATGGTGTCAGGACGTGTTTCTACCACAAGTCCAACGACACGATGACTGGCCTCTTCGTTAGCAGAGTGAAGGGTGTATAGCTCATCAAAGCTTGTCGTGTAGAAGGGGAGTGCCTGATCGTTTCTCAGGGCCTGTTCTCGAGCTTCGCTTGTATCGTTTAATGCGCGGAATAGCTCGCTGATATACCAAAGACGATAGTCGCTTGGGTAATCAAGCCAGGTGCCACCTAAAACAATAAGCTCAATCTTTCCAGTGTCATGACCCATATGCTGTAACGTGCGAAGGCGACTGGCAACCTGAAGATAGGGATTGAAGTAGTTGCGTTCAGCACGCTGACATGCTGGTTCGTCAGATAGATAGCTTTTAGGCATATGTTCATCGTTAGGGCAGTACACGCAGTTGTTCGAACAAGGCCAAGGTTTCGTGATAACAGTAATCGTTGCCACGCCCGATGCGGTTCTGCGCGGCTTCATCTGCATAAGGCGTAGGAAGCGCCCGTCAAGATCTTCGTTAACGCCCCATGAGTCCCAGAGTTCTTGATTGGTGCCCTTTACCTTAAGGTAGTGGGAAAGGAGATGCTTCTTAGCGAATATACGACGCCCGTCACCTGCGCGCTTGCTGTGCTTACGGATGATACGATCAAGCTGCGTTGCGTCAAGATCGCTTTCTCGTAAGGCGTTAAGTATGTCTAAAACTGCTTCATCCATACAGGCATTGTACCGAATGTGATGCGCAGAATAGATTGAACGCTACAATGCTTTCTATGGATACGAAGACGATACAAAGGCTCGTAGATATTAACAACGAGTTTTACCGCAGCAATTACCAGTCGTTTTCTCAGACGCGAAGTCACGCGTGGGACGGCTGGAATCATATGCTTGTTTCTCTTTCTCAGGTGCCTCTATCTGTGCTTGATGTCGCCTGCGGCAACATGCGTTTTAAGACATTTCTTGATGAAAGCTTGTCAGGCGAAGTGCGATATCACGCGATAGATTCTTGCCCTGAACTTGTTCCCGATGTGTCGCCTGATTCGTTTCAGCGGGTAGATATTATCGAGACACTTCTTTCTGGTCAGTTTCCCCAGTGTGTTAAGTCGCCGAACTGTGATTTGGTTGTCAGCTTTGGCTTCATGCATCACATTCCAACGTTTGAATTGCGCAAACAGCTATTGCAAGCTCTCATCGAAAAGACTAACACTGGTGGTACTGTGGCTGTTTCTTTCTGGCGCTTTGCCCAGGATCCGAAGCTACGTAAGAAGGCGCAGGAAAGCACCAAGCGCGCTCTTAGGGCTTGTGACGTTAAGCTTGAAAGTGGTGATTATTTCCTCGGTTGGCAGGAAAAGGACACAACGTTTCGTTATTGCCATAGTTTTACTGATGAAGAAATCAGTCAGCTTAGTGTGTCTGTTCAGAATACTGCTCAGCTCGTTGATATTTTCGAGGCTGATGGTCGTACAGGAAACATGAACACTTATCTAGTACTGCGCAAGTGTTCTGTCTAAGAACCTGTATAATCACTTCTTGTTAGTTTTGCAATTGAAGGAGCCCCCTTGAGAAATAACAGGGTTTACATGCCAGTCGATGCTGTCGACTCGCGAGAAGATTTTCAGCTGTATTACGCAGATGGTGACGTTTTTCTAACTGTACAAAGTGATTGGAAAAGCGAAGGTAGCAAAGTTTCTATTTTGAATCGTTTTGGCGGCCAGCTTGGTCGCATTACCTTTGATCCCAAGCAGGTTGTGTACTATGTAGGCGTAGAACGTTACGAATATCAGCTTCATACCTATACGGTATTCGAGCATTACTTCTTTAAGGGAATGCTGTGGGATATTCGAGGCAGCATTGGTGATCCGCCGCTTGATTTCCGTAACGAAGGTACCGGCAAGCTTGATGTCCGCATTAGCCGCGTTAGGTTCCGTGACAAGGGCCAATGCTACGAAATTAAGGTTAAAGACCTTTCTAAGTTGCGCCCAGCTGCTTGCTGCGTAATTGCTATGGCAATTAAGGAAAGCTGGAAGGGTAAAAGCGAAGGTGAGCCCGAAGACGTCAAGAAGATGTCTCCTTTGAAACGTTTGAAGCGTCGTGTGTCTTTGACTGAAAAGGGTATTAG
>JAZQRZ010000038.1:0-3861 GCA_045629845.1 Eggerthellaceae bacterium
CAATTGCGCGCCATTTTTACTTAGTTTTTTACAGCTTGCTTACAATTCGGCTCTAAACGCGCGTTTGCGCTGCTTAAGGGCCATTTTTGCCCCCTGGTAATGGTATAATTTTCGGGTTTCAACCTGGGGGAATAGTGCGCCCAAAAACGCTTTGGCGCCCGGACGTACAGACAGGGTAAAACGTGGGAAAACAGCTGACAACAAAGCTGAAATCGCAAAGCGGGGCATCATTCTCGTTTGCTCTGTTGCTGTTCCTTGTGTGCATAATGGTTAGCTCGATTGTTATAGCAGCATCTTCGGCTTCTGCGGGACGTTTGGTCAATCAGGGCGAATCCGATCAGCGCTACTACAGCGTAACTTCTGCTGCGCAGTTGTTCTGTGATTCGCTTGATGGCTCAACTCCTGATGCGGCCTTAAAGGGCGATACTGGTTCGCTGCGTTACACCCTGACCGAGTCGCGCACGGGCACGCGCACCATCACGCGCACTCAGGCAGGTGCTACGACCGAAACCTTTGCTGAAGACAAATCGAAGGCTGAGGCTTTATTGAACAAGCCCGCACATCAAACAGGAACAACTTCGCCAGGCTATGACTTTCTTACCGATATTACTCACTACGCCTTGTTTGGTGTATCAGCTGCGCAGGCAAATACTGGTTCAGAAACAGCGTTGCTGCGCACCAAGAACTGGGGCAGTTGGATTGCAACAGGTACTTCTAATACAGGCCCGTTGTACACCTTTGGTGGCGCAGGCGAACAGGCGGTAACGTACAAGGCTGATGTAAGTCTTTCTGGTACGCCAGCCAGTAGTCTTTCAGTTGAAGCTACCGCTCAGCTGAACTCCGACTGGACTTGCGATTTGTACTTCTACAACAGTGAAGCTGATCAGTCAGCGCGTTTGTATCTGTATCTTCAGCTTTCGGCGGATGTTTCTGAAGACATAGTTACAAGCGAGCAGCTTGAAGCTTCGACATCAGTTGATTCTTCGGGCACCACAACGAATACCGAAGTTGTTAATCAGGTGAAAACAACTACGGTCACGTGGCGCATCGAACGAGTAGTTCCGGGAAGGGGGCCTGTTAGTGAAGCATAGTGATACTCAACATACACTTGCTTGGCTGCGCGCCTCGTTTAAGCGAATGCGCAACAAGGTCGTTGATGCTTCAGGCGAATCGTTGGTAGAAACGTTGGTTGCTGTTGCAGTGTCGGGCCTTGCCATGCTTGCGTTAACCATGGCGGTTTCTGTTAGCACCAACATCATTCAGAAAAGTGAAGCCATGGCCGATGACTACTACGCTGCAACCGATGCGCTGATTTCGGGCACTCAGATTAGTGGTGGCACGGTTGGTCAGGGCGTGGTGAACATAACGTGTTCGGCCTTTGATGGTGGCATTGCAACCGCAAATGCGATTGATGTCACGTACGTTTCGGCTCCTATGCCAGGCACGTCAAAGACGGCAGTTGCTTACGAGCAGGAATAGATACAGGGGTAGCAGGGCGTGAAGCAGCGGCTTCAACAAATCCGTCGAACAGCGCAGCTTATGCGTAAGTCGCCGCGCGCTCGTGCGGGCTTTACGCTGACCGAGCTTTTAGCTGCCATGGCTATTCTTATTCTGGCAACGGTTATTGTTGCTGCAGGTATTCCTGCTGCTACGCAGGCTTACGTGGCAGCTGTCGATACGTCCAACGCTCAGGTGCTGCTTTCAACTACATCCACGCGCTTGCGTGACGAGCTTGCGGTTGCTAATCCCAATACAGTGGTGGTCTCTAATGTAGAATCAGGCGCCTCCGCAGGTGAATTCTTGTACCTTACGTTCGAAAGCCTGGAAACAGGCTACGTCACGTCCGTTAAATACAATGACGAGCTTGGCATGTTTATCGAACAGTCTGCCGTGTCGGGCGAGGCAACAGCGCAAACACCGCTTGTTTCGTCTGCGGCATCGGCTGGTGCAAAAGAAGGCCTTCGCGTTAAGGCAAGTTCTATTACCTGGGATGCAGGTGAAGGCACTTTTTCAGCGAATCAATTGAAGGTCATGAAACAAGATGGTACCGAATTACCTTCAACAGATATTGCGCACTACTATATTCGTGCGTTAGGCAGTGGACGAGCTTAAAGGTTGGACTTTACGCGAAATGAACGAACGTAGGCAACATATGGTGAGCGAAGGGACTCAAAGCACCGCGGTGCAGGCCGCCAGTCATGGCGCCCGTGGCTTTGCGCACCCTAATCGTCGCAACAGCGGTTTCACTATGATGGAAACCATGATTGTTGTGGGCATTATTGTCGTGCTTGCGGGCGTTGCCTTTGCGGGTGTTATGCAGGCTTGGAAGAATTTCCAGCAGATGGAACTTGATACCACAGCTAAAGAAATCTACGCAGCGGCACAGAACCATCTGGCGCTTGCTGAAAGCCAAGGCTTGCTTGATTCGAACAGTGGCATTTCGTTGGGTACTCGCGAAAGCAGCGAAACGCCGCGCGCTGATGACGTGTATTACTTCGTTTATTCGCCTGATGTTTCAGCAAGTGACATTAACAACCCCAATACGAAATCCAGCGCTTTAAGTCTTATGTTGCCGTTTGGCTCCATTGATGAAACGGTGCGCACGAGCGAAAGCTATGTCATACGTTATCAGCCGTCATCAGGCTTAATCATGGATGTGTTTTACGCCAAAGATTATGACTTTGCTGCAAGCGACTATGCGCGACTTGTAAGCGACTATCGTGGCGAAGTGCATAAGGCTGATCGTCTTGACTACAACGGTACAGGCAAGATTATTGGCTACTGCGGTGAAGAAGATGCGCGTAAATCAGCCATGAAGTTGAAAGCCCCTACGCTGCAGGTTACTAATGGCGATACGCTTTCGGTAAAGGTGATTAATCCCAGCGCTAACAATGCGCTTATGACCAGGTATAACAACGATTATGGCACAACCGATAAGCTGCAGATTCGCCTGGTGGTCGAAGGAAAAACAACGGGCGCTGCTGTTTGGTTCGAGCAGGATGTAGCTGCTTCGAACACGAACGAGCTTACTGTTTCGCTCGATGATGTAACTAAGGTTAACGGGCATTTCTACGAAGTTGTTAACGAGCGTGACGCTAAATATCGCAAGGCCGATGGCGGCTTGTTCATCCCTGGCGAAGACTTGCTTATCTACGCGTGGGTTTCCAGTACAGGTCGCGCTGTTGTGGCTAAGTCAGCAACAAGCACAACCAACAGCTTGTTCGCAGCAAGTCTGTCGCTTTCGACTTCACCGCTTACTCCAGGTGCTACGGCGCTTACAACAATGGGTGGCGTTGATGACGACGATATGAACGTGCATGCAGCAACTGCCTTTAGCGAATACGCGGCAAGCATTATGAGCTTCCGCCACTTAGCAAATCTGTCGCGCGATGTATCGCACTTTAACTATGAAGCGGTGAAAAATAGCTCTGGCGCAGTTACGGGTTTCTCATCAACGGCCACTGCTTTCGATAAGGTTGTTGCGCGTCAAACGACCGACTTGGATTGGTCTGCGTTTGCAACGCCTTCAAGTAGCCACGCAAACGTGAAGATTTACGGCAGCCATTCAGTTTCATCGGCAGCAGGAACATTCTTGCCGGTGCTGGCTGACTATAAGCTTTCTTACAATGGTACGAACCACACGGTATCTAATCTGGCAGTTAACGTTGAAGGCCCAGCGGGCATGTTTGCGCGTTTAAGCATTAACGATTCCAAGATTGAAAACCTTACACTTGTTGATGCTAACGTTACTTCTACAGCTGCCGAGGCAGGCGCGCTGGTGGGGAAGATGGCGGGCAACGCCGAAGTTGCTAACGTTATGGCGCGTGAAAACCTTGATAGCGCAAATGTTAGCAGCCAGAT
>JAZQRZ010000039.1:0-8335 GCA_045629845.1 Eggerthellaceae bacterium
ACAACGGGTTTTCCATCGTAGTATTTGGTCGGGTCATCGACAATTTTTACGGTCAGCTTTTTAACTTCAGCAGGGTCGATAATCTTAAACGTAGCTGAATCAGTCACTGTTTGTCCGTTAAGCTGAGCCCACACGGTTACTTCGTAGTTTCCAATTTCTGTTGGCATGTATGGGTCTTCTTTCGAAGTAACGGTCTTGTCGTAAGAAGTCCCCCACTGGCCCAAGCACCTGATTTTTGTAATGGTGCCATTGGTCTTGAATTCAGCATTAGTCGCAGGCGTACCGTCGTATACCTTTGTCAGTTCATCTGCGTTGGTAATCTCAACATAAGGAGGAGCCGTCTGAATTACTTTTTCAAAGACCGCTTCCCCGTTGCCCCAGTAAAGGTCAGTTGCATGTGATGCGGCGTTTAGCTTAGCGGTAAGTTTCATTGTCTTGCCAGCAGCTTCTGGAATTACCGTAACGTCTGTGTAGGTTTTGCCAGTGGACGCGTAATTCGTGTAGATGGGAACGTGACTAACATCACTATTCATCGTGTTATCTGCCATGCGATAACCCTGATACGATGCGTTAAGGGCCGAGGTATAACACGCCGTATCGCGTTCGCTTAAAGAGCCGCTGAGGTCGCCTACGCGCACGATATAGGGCTGACCTTCAATAAGGTCAGCAGAACGCTTTTTAGGCACAATGGCGATGGGCGCTCCCATCTTCAAGACATTGGTGTTAGAAGCATAGCTGGGATATTGATTAGCAGTTGTAGTACCGTAATAGTTAAGTGTTACATCAGCGGGTCTGACAAAAGCAAAAGTTTTGTCTTGTTCGCCTGCTGGCAGATATAAGAATGCTTTTGCTCGGTTTTCGCCAGTTTTGATGGCGAAAACATCGTTGCAACGAAAGTAATCAGATGAAGTGCTTTCTAATCCAAGGCTGTACAGGTTTAGATCTGCAAACTCGAATGCAACAAGATTTGTTGTATCAATCGAAATCTCGTTTTGATACACGGGCTCAAGTGAGAAATTTGACTTGGTTGCTGCTTCAAATCCGAACTTATGCTTTACGCTTCCGCCTACAACTAGCACACGCTCGTTCTCATTCACAGTGCCGATAACTGTGCCACCATAAATATAGATGCTGTCGCTACCGTCACCGCCTACCTTATTGGCACCCCGGCTACCACCATGCCCGATGTCTTCGGCTGCGACAGAACCTGAAGGACCACCGCTCTCGTTTACGCCAGCTTTGGCAATAATCACGCCACCCGAAATAGTGCAGCCTTCCAAGTCGCCTTGATATGAACCACCGCCTATACCAGCGCCAGGTCCAGTCTTGCCTTCCTCGAAACTTTCCGAACTGTTACCGCCGTAGGCTGCTACAAAGCCGCCCCCAAAGCTTAAGCTTTTTGCGTCGTGAGCACCGTCAATTGTGCCCTTACTTGTGCTATACCTACTTGATGCGCCGGCGCCGATGCCTGCGGCTCCTACACCGCCGTACGCGATAACATACGCTCTATCAGGGTCGTTTTCCGAAAGGTTGATGTGACACTGTTCTAGGCCCCCTTCGTAACCGCCACCGATGCCAGCTGCTCCTACACCGCCTGTGGCTTCTACTTTAGTTTCACCTTCAATCGTAATGCGGCAAGCTTCTGCTCCGCGACCCAATCCGCTTTCGCGGCCAGCACCAATTCCTGCGCCTCGCGCACCCCCTTGGGCATTTACCGTACCGCCGCTAATGGTGATGCCGCTGCGAGAATCCATCTGAGCGCCCTGGCCTAGCCCAATGCCAGCAGCTCCGTCGCCACCAGCAGCTGTTACGTTGCTTGTGCCCGTTATGGTGATGTTTCCGCATACCGTGTTCCATGTGGTTTGAATAGCGCCACCGACTACTGATGCATCCGTTACACCGCCCGAACCTATACCAGGTGCCGCCTTGCCTCCTGTTGCAGTTACTGTTGCGCTGTCAATGGAAATATTTGCGCAGCTGCACAGCTTTCCGCCACCTATACCAGCCCCGCTGTCGCTTCCGCCTACCGCATTAATCGTTACACCTTTTGAAATGCTTATATCTCCGTATACCGATGTTAAAGCGCCACCGCCAATACCTGCGCCACCATCGCTACCAGTAGCCTTTACAAAGCCTCGTCCTGTAATGGTTACCGCTCCACACTTACCGTCGCTCGACGCAAGATGAAGAACCTGATGTGGGTTAACTAATATTCCACCCGAGCCAATTCCAGCGCCACCATATACGCCCTTTGCCTCGATATTCGAGTTTGAAATAACAATTGACTCGATTGTTCCGTACGGGCCCGTGCCGATACCCGCGTGGTTTCGTTTATGGTCGCCTCGAGCGATTGCTTTGATATTAGAGTTCGAAATAGAAATCGACTTCATGCTGTTTTCATTAGTGCCGAAACGGTCGCTGCACGAGCTGCCGATGGTAGGCCCATCATAATCAACATTGTCGAGCGCAATAGTTTTAATATTGGACCCATAACCTGCGCCGATTCCTGCTCCATCCATCTTATGAATGCCGTAAAAACGAATCTGCGAGTTGCTAATAGCAATGTTGCTAATACCGCCATCGCTTAACGAAAGGTCGTTACTCGAGCCAGTACCGATACCAGCGCCTTCAATGGTGGAACTGCCTGGGCCGTTCAGGTTAATGTTGGCGTTATTGATAGTAATGTCGCTTGCGGATCCGTCGCCAGAGCCGATAATCGCCGCATACGATACGAAGTTTTCACCAGGATTTTGTGGTCCTGGTGCATGAGCATTAATGGTAAGACGTGAGTTGTTGCCGCTGATGTTGATGGGTCCTGAATGCCCCTGATCACCTGCGCCAATAGCAGATGAGTTCCAACCTGCATATGCATTAATGGTACCGTACCCCTTTATGGTGATGTCTCGGCTTTCGTCGTCGCCGCTTCCGATACCAGCCGCTTCAGGGCCTCCTGTTGCCGTAATAGTGCCGCCACTCAGTTTGATGTTGATGCTTCCTGACTTGCAGTTGGCGCCACCGATACCTGCACCTTCGCCATATCCTTTTGCATTAATCGTTAAGTCGGTGGTGGAATCTTGGTCGATCTTGATGGTTGAGCATTCAGCGCCATCGCCACTTCCGATACCTGCGGCACTTCCACATGATGCGTTTTCTCCGCAGCCTAAAGCAGTGATGGTTCCGCCTGTGATGGTAATCTTTTCGACTCCGCCGCCTTCTGACCCGCCGATACCTGCGCCTCCGTTATCACCGCCATAAGCATGAATAGTGCCGCCGTGAATCCAAAGATCGTGTGTTGAGCCACCTGTGCTAAGGCCTACCGCATCGCCACCACCGATGCCCGCAGCGTATTTTCCGCCCCAAGCCCACACATCGCCGCCCTGGATGCAAACTGTGTAGCATTCGCCGTCGCGACCGCTTCCGATGCCGGCAGCACTTGGAGCACCGTACGCTTTAATGGTGCCACCATTAATATAGATAGAGCCTGTATCATCGTCGTAGTTTGTGCCGATACCTGCGCCGCCATACTTGTTGTGACCGCCATGCGCTTCAAGCGAACCCGAAGTAGAGCCATCACCATCAGCTGAAGTAATAACGCAAGTAGCGCCCTTCTGCACGCAGAGACCCGCAAATCCCCAGTCATGGGCAAGCGACACGCGCTTATAACCTGCCTTCAATACATTGGTTCCGCGCAGTTTAATAATGGCATAGCCGCTTTCGACAGTAATCGGTGCGTTTGAGGGCTTTACGGCACCATGGTCAATCGTCATGTTGTCCAGGGTTACACGAATAGGATTCTGCTCTGTGCCACCCTTAATAGTTACCGTTGAACCGCCTGTGGAACCGCCGACAATGGTGTATTCAGCATTGGGATCGTTGCAGACACAGCTTCCCGATTCGATGTTGTAAACAACCGACTTGGAAGTAGTAGTTATGGGTGTAAGACCATTTAGGGATACAGCAATCAGTGAGTTTGAATCATTAGTATTGTTGCTTTCGGATTCTGCTTCGCCGTAAGCAGATTTACCTACCAACCCTAAAGCAACGAGTAATGTGCAGGCCGCTAATATCATGGCGGCCTGCAACGTAAACGGAACTGAGACCCGCTTCATCCCCAAAGTTCTCCTCATGTTGCCAAATGCTGACTTTAGCAGCGACCATTATACGCAACATAAGGATATATAAGCTGTGAGAAGCGTTTAATTAACCTTGCTTATATAGGTCTGATTGTTGCTGCGGCTGCCGGGTATCTAGCAGGCAGAAGCAACAATGCACGGCTGGACTATAGGCGCAACTGTTCGCGATTCTTATTTCGTGATAACAATCAAACTGGTCTAGATTGAAACTTATTCAGTTTTGGGCCTTAAAGCTATTTCTTTGGCGTGCTTCTTCTTCGTGCAATGAGCGCAATAACTATAGCTACTAAAGCCGCCAAGGCAACGATGGCAATTGCAAAGACTGGAACCATGTCTCCCGTAGTTGGAGAGCGTGTATAACCGCTTTTTACGGGAGTATTTGGCTCTGGGGTTGGTGTGGGAGTTCCTTTAACTATAAACGTGGTTGATACGGCGAACTGTCCATTTTCGTAATCGTACATGAGATCAAGCTGATGGGTTCCAGCTGCAAGAGTATTAAGGTAATTAGTATTCAGTTCTAATTTCGTCGAACCAGCCTGAATAGAGTAATTCGACTCATTAATAGCCTCGCCATCTACATTCACGTTGATTAGTTTGTCGTGGCGGGCATTTGTCTTGAAATATAAAGTGCTAGAAGAGCCTTGCTCGAATTCGCCTTCCGCTCCCTCAATAACTGCATAGTTGTATGAAAGCAGACCACTTCCCCGCTCGTACAGCGTTTGCTCTGAATAGCTAGCCGTTCCATCATTAGCAACAGTAATTGAGGGGATGTTCACTGGTAAGGTGCCATCAGGCGCAAAGGCATCAAACATCGAGGACAAGGAGCAAACTACATTAGCGTTATAGGCACCCAACTTTCCCGTGCTCTTATCTGTCGGATCAGAATCAAGGCCTGCAGACATATAGCAACACATGATTGCATCTGCGTCTTGGTAGCGAGCAGCATCGTAGGGCAAGTTATTACTAAGAAGCACAAACTTAGCCCCAGCGGCGTGGGTGTCGGCCATAATCTGGCTTACACCTTGATACTGGTCAGCTGTAGGTTGAAGGGCGGATAAGCTGTAATTGACCGAGAAAGCCACGACAGTTTGTGCTTCTGCCACCGCCTGTTTCATTTCGTCGGTGTAATGAACAACAGGGTTTCCTCCTTCAGGATAATCACGGTAGAAGCCGATAGTTATCTTCATCTTCGAGGAGGGAGAACCTGTCGTTGTACCACTTTCAAGATCTACAACGTATGCTTCGTTATCAATAAGACCTGTAGCTTGCATTTGACTGATGGCGTAGTTGATGGTCTTCAAGTGATCTGAATCGCGTCCGAATATTACTACGTTGCCTTCGTGTCCGGAAAGCGGCAACGTATAAGCTTCGTTCTTCAGAAGCGTAATAGCGTCTTTTGCAATTTCAGTTTCGGTTGCATGATGTGCTTCTGAACCGATTGTTGCTTCAGCTTGAGCTATTTTTTGATCAACACCATCACCGCTGACATCCATATCAAGAATGTCATATTTTTCCTTGAGCTTAAGAATACGCGTCACGCTTTCGTCTACGCGTTTTGCAAAGTCTTCGTGTGTGTCTGCATAGGCTACAAGCGCGTCAATGTAGTCATTGTAGAACGTAGCAGCGCTTGCGTCTTTTAGATCTTTCGGTAAAAGCAAGATATCAGTTCCTGCCTCAACAATTTCAATAGCTAAATTTGCACTGTACTGTGCTGTACCAGGTTCGCCTTCGACAATCTTAGCTTTGGTCAGGGCTTCCATTTCAAGCGCGTCGGTTACGATAACGCCCTGGTAACCCATATCATTTCGCAAGATATCTGTAAGCGCCTTCTTAGACATGGTTGCCGGGTAGTAGCCTACTGTTCCATCTGCAAACGTTACCTCATCATCGATTTTCGGCAACGTTACATGGGCTGTCATAATCATGTCTGCGCCATGTGCAATCGCGCTTTCAAATGGAATAAGTTCAGTTTGCTTTAGTTCTTCATAGGTTTTAGTAACTGACGCTATGTCAATATGACTATCTGATCCAGTGTCACCATGACCAGGAAAATGCTTATACGTAGGAATGACACCGTTGCTAGCTAAGCCATCTGCGAAATTAATCCCAAGGGTTGAAACCGTTTGTGCGTCATCAGAAAAAGCGCGGGTTCCAATGACTGGATTTGCTGCATTACAGTTCACGTCGATATCTGGGGCAAAGTCCACGTTAAAGCCAGCCGCTGCAACTTCTTCACCAATGATTTTGCCTGTAGCAGTTGCATTGCTAGCTGCAGAGTCTCCTGTTGCTCCAATTGCCATGCTGCCTGTCATGCGGGTGCCCATGGTTAAGCGTGTAACAACTCCGCCTTCCCCATCAACACACATAAGATAAGGAATATAAGAGCTCTTTGCATTATTCGCTTGAAGAGCAGAGGTTAAACGAACGGTTTGTTCTACGTTGGAGATATTGGCGCTATACAGAATTACGCCACCATAATTGTGCGCTTGAAGTGCTTGTGCAAGCTCTGGAACAGCCTGCAAGTCTGTAACATTAACGGTATCCCACGTGCGAAATGCCGGTACAATCATTTGAGATATCTTTTCTTCTGTAGTCATATTCGCGACTACTTCTTCGATGTCATCGCCGTTGAAATTCCAAACTGCAAAAAGGTTGGACGCGCCATCTTGAATATCAGCTGAATCAAAGTCGCCGTAGTAAATGCTGTCTTCTGTGCCGTAGTATTCGCCAAATTCTGCGTATTGCGCCTCTGAAGTAGTTTGCCACCCAGCAAAGGTATATCCCTCACGAACAGGAGCATTGTAGTAGCACGTGCCATCATCGATGGCTATACCGTCTACAACGGGCTGTTCTTCGTCAGAAACGTACAGCATATCCCCTTCGTAAATATCATGCGAGAATACCAGCTGATCGTCGTTAGCAATGAAGTTTCCATCTTTGTTGTCGTAGAAACGCAAGGCAACTTTGTTGAGCTTTTTAGGTTCAACGGGGTGTTTGTCAGAGCCTTCCCACCATGCCAAAACCATTTCAGGGTAATGAGCTTGAGCTACACCACTTGAGTTCTTATAAAGTGTTACGAGGTGATAGAAGTTCTGGCCGTCAGCCTTAACAATACCCTTGATGGCTTTAGCTAAGGTAGCAGCAGCGCTTTCTACCGCAGCATTGTCATAAGTAGTTTCAAGTTCATCAAGCGTGCCTTTTAGCGTGTTGTAACACACTGTTTTAAAGCCTTGGTCGTTTGAAAGAATAAGGACCAGAACGCTAAGGGCATCGCCCCCAATGTTATCAAGGGAAAGCTCGGGTTTATTCAGTTGAGTCCTCAGAGCTTTGGTTAGGTGTGATTTGAAGGTGGTACCAAGCTTTGCAGTTTTCTGTACGGGTAAGCCCATCAGTATTTTTGCAAGATATGAAAAATCAGCTTGATATTGCGAAACGTATTCACTTCGAGCATTTGCTTCAAGTGCACCAGTTACAAATCGTCCAAACTCTTCGAAATACCTACCTTGCTTCCCCACCAGTTCGGACTTTTGGCTGATATAAGTGTTGCCATCGCCACCCGCGTCTTCAAGAATACTCATCTTCCAAACACTAAAGTAGTACTGCTTGAACCATGCTGCTGTATAAGCAGCACCTGAATTAATAGTCTTAAGACGCTGAATCATGGAAGTAAGAGCTTCGGACTTGCTGGGCAGTATCGGAATGTCGCGATTGATTGCTCCGGATCTGTCCGTGCTTGAAATGTCATGATCGGTTCCATAACGAGCGAAGTTCCACCAGTTCATACCAACTTGAGGAATCCAGTCGTCAGGGTTAATAAGGTTGTGAATACCCACGCAGTATTGGTTATTTGCATCAACATGAGCTTTATCTGCACCCTGGGGTGTGCTTACGGTATAGCAATAGATATCACTCGTACTCAGGTTGCGACCCGTTAGGTCGTACGTGGAAGCAATGGTATTGCGCATAAGCGCTTCGTTATAGGTAGTTGCATACTGAACTTCAGGCGTTGTTTCTGAAATCGTTGTTGCTTCTTTTAGCCAGGTATCAAACCAGCCGCCAACAAGGTTAGCTACAGCGCCGCCACGGCTGTAGCCAGCTATCCAAATTTTCACGTTGTCACCAGGTTGTGTGTTTGATTCGATGTACGGAAGTATGAAGCCTAATACGCTGTCACGAGCTTCTGCAAAACCCTGGTGGTCGCC
>JAZQRZ010000040.1:0-3751 GCA_045629845.1 Eggerthellaceae bacterium
GCAAAAGATTGTCATCATTGCGGCTATCATCTGCATTATCGGTGCAGTAATCTACTGTGTAGCGTTCATGGGGTAAAATCTTCGAAGCATTTTTCGCAC
The DNA here is from genome assembly GCA_045629845.1 of Eggerthellaceae bacterium. Lineage (GTDB taxonomy): Bacteria > Actinomycetota > Coriobacteriia > Coriobacteriales > Eggerthellaceae > UBA9715. Next base: position 100 of record JAZQRZ010000040.1, read on the forward strand.
CCTCTGGCATAGCTTGGGGTTACGAGGAGGACACAAACGATGACTAACCGCAGAATGAAAGAGTCCGATTATATCTACGACGGCGAAGACGATCCTATTGGCCTGACTAGCGCCTTTCCTTTGACTAAGGGTCCGCAATCAGTTGAATACGACACGGGCGACGACGGCATTGGTCTTACGGGTGCTTTCACGCCTATTCCCGAACAAAACGAACCGCACGCTTGGGACGAAGCGGGCAAGTGGAAGGATTTCGACTGGGAGTCGTATCAAAGCGATAACACGTACGACACCAGTGCGTTTAATACAGTCGACCAGGCGCCTGAAGCTGCCGCTGAAGCAGCTGACGGAGCAGCAGCTCCTGCTGAGGCTGCTAAGCAGGCTGGCGGTGCACATGCAGGCGGTACCAGCTCGTCCTCTTCGAAGGCTTCGGGTCGCGGCCGTCATGCTGCCCCCGATGTAGAAATGTCCCCACGCATGCAGAAGTCGCGCAAGATGCGTCGCGTGCTGTTGGTGCTGGTTATTCTGCTGGTTATCGCTGCGGGTGCGGTTGCGTTCCTTATGTTCCGAACGTATTCCAGCAGCCAGGAAGAAGCTCATCATCAGGCACAAGAGCAGCTTGAAATGCCGAAGGAAAGCATGGGCAGCGAGCTTTCTGACGATGCAGGTAATCCGCAGGCCAAGCTGACTGATGTTCCTAAACTTACGTCGCTTATGGGTATGACCCAGGACGAAGCTTTGAAGGCAATTGGCCACGGCGCCATGGTTGTTTCCACTCGTGAAGTTAACGAAGAGGGCAACCCGATTAAGAGCACTAGCAATATTTCGCTGAACGACGAACCTATCGATTCCAAGACTGGTGCGCCCATGGTGTATCTGGGCTTCAACCAGGATGGCAAGGTTATTCAGGTTGGTTATTCGGCTTCGGCATCGGCTTTGGGCTTTGGTTCGCTAAGCTTTGTCGACGCAATTAATAACGAGCATGTTGTTGAAAAGACGCTGTCCAAGATTGGTGTTACTGTTCCCGAAGGTTCGGCCAAACTGCCTGCCGATAAGAAGGAGTATTCGACCTACGGTTCCGATGGCACCACCGTTACGCGCGAGCGCTGCTCGTTCGAAGGTGATGTTGATGTGAACGGCACGCCGTGCACCTGGTCGGCAGTTCTTTCTTACGACTACACGACGCAGGTTCTGACTGGCGATCTTGCTGACACTGTCCGCGTCATTTACGTCTACGTAACTCAGAAATAGTTTTAGGGCGCTCGGAGAGCGCCCCTACGTGAACGCATTGCAATCAAGTGTTGCTATCTGGGTTGTAAATCTTTCACGTAGGGGCGCACTCCGTGCGCCCGAGTTCGATACAAACTGACTTTTGCGCTACCTGTGATAACTTATCTTTACGTCATGCAATTCCTGCGAAGGTGCAGGGCTTATTGGCCTGCTATGTTAAAATACTCGGTCGGTATTTGTGATGACGGAGCAGGGCATACGGGTCCACGGCTCCTTGAACGGAAAGGTTTAGCATGTCAGGGCATTCAAAGTGGGCTACCACGAAGCATCGTAAGGCCGCTCAGGACTCAAAGCGTTCGGCACTGTTCAGCAAGCTGTCCCGTAACATTACGGTAGCTGCTAAAGAAGGTGGCGACCCCAACCCCGAAAACAACGCATCGCTTGCAGCTGCAATCGAAAAGGCAAAGGGTTACTCTCTGCCGAAGGACAAGATTAAGACTGCTATCGATAAGGCTTTTGGCTCGGGTAAAGATGCTGCCAACTACGAAAACGTTTCGTACGAAGGTTATGGCCCTGCTGGCATTGGCATTTTCTGCGAAGCTCTTACCGATAACCGCAACCGTACGGCTGCTGACGTGCGTGCTGCTTTCAACCACCATGGCGGCAACCTTGCTACGTCTGGTGCTGTTGCATTCCAGTTCGATCGCAAGGGTCAAATCATGATCCCGAAGATCATCGAAGGCGACGGCAAGAAGATTGCCGACCGTCCGAACGGTGCTGCTGGTGATGCAGATGAATTCGAAATGATGCTGCTCGAAGTTGGCGCTGAAGATTACGAAGACGCCGATGACGAATGGATCGTCTACACCGGTCCTACGGATCTCATGGCTGTTAAGAAGGCTATCGAAGAGGCTGGCGTTGAAACGAAGGGTGCTGAACTCACCATGGTTCCGCAGAACCCTGCCGAGGTTTCTGTTGCTGATGCAAAGAAGGTTATGCGCCTGATCGACCGTCTGGAAGAACTCGAGGACCTGCAGAACGTCTATCACACGATGGACATCACCGACGAAATCGCTGCAGCTCTGGAAGAGGAATAATCAGCCAGAACATACAGCTTGCCGAAGGGCGTGCCATCATGGCGCGCCCTTTTGTTATAGTGGACTAAATTGGTTATAGAAAGGGGCGTCATGACTCAGTTAGAAAATGTTCTTGCAGGCAAAGAATACCTGGTGTTCGATGGTGCCATGGGCACAATGCTGCAGCGTAGCGGTTTGGCAGCGGGCGAGTTGCCCGAGCTTTTGTGCATGACCAACCCCGAAGGCATTACAGAGATTCATCGCGCAAACGTGCAGGCGGGCAGTCAAGTTGTAACCACCAACACGTTTGGCGCAAATCGTTGGAAGCTGGAAGATCAGGCTAGTGTTGATGAAGTGTTCGCCGCTGCAATTTCGTGTGCACGTGAATCAGGTGCTTCGCTGGTTGCTGCCGACTTAGGTCCTATTGGCGAGCTTATGTCGCCCATGGGTGAACTTACGTTTTCTGATGCCTATGACCTGTTTGCTGAGCAGGCGCGTGCAGCTGAAAAAGCTGGCGCCGACCTGGTGATTATTGAAACGATGGCCGATATTTTGGAAATGGTTGCAGCGGTTTTAGCTGTTCAGGATTCATGCTCGCTGCCCGTGTTTGCAACCATGACTTTTACGTCATCTGGCCGTACCTTTTTAGGGACAGCTCCGCGCGAGGCGGCACTTGCCTTGTCGGTATTGGGCGTAGATGCGCTGGGTGTTAATTGCTCGGCTGGTCCCGCTGATTTACAGCCAGTGGTTTCCGAAATGATTGAAGTTGCGTCGTGCCCCGTTATTGTGCAGGCAAACGCTGGCTTGCCTGAGGTGGTTGATGGTCAAACGACCTATTCGCTGACGCCGCAAGACTACGCTGCTGCAGTGCTTCCGATGATTGATGCGGGTGCCATTGTTGTTGGCGGTTGCTGCGGCACTGATCCTGACTACATTCGCGAAGTTGCTAAGCTGCTTGAAGGTCGCGCGCCTGAAGACGTGCTTGTTCCCGCCGATCGCGTGCGCGAGCTGGCCGAAGCCGTCGCCGATGAGGGTGGCCGCGATGCTGAAATCCTTGAAATGATTCTTGATGCCGCTGATCATGCAGCCTTAAAGCAAGCGCTCATTGAAGAGTTCGACGACTAACAAAAAGAGTGCGCCCTGTCTGGGCGCACTCCAATCATGAATTGAATTCCTGCGTAGGGGCGCATCCCGTGCGTCGCAATGCGAGTTAGGTTAAGGCTGGCTATTCGCCGCCTTCGCCACCAGTGTCGCCACCGTCGCCGCCGGCATCGCCGCCAGAGCCACCTTCATCTTCGCCGCCTTCACCTGAATCGCCACCAGTGTCGCCACCTTCGCCACCGGCATCG
>JAZQRZ010000041.1:0-2645 GCA_045629845.1 Eggerthellaceae bacterium
TTCGATAGCAGGACCGCTGGTTGTTTTAATGTTGGCGCCCAGTTCGTTGGCAACAACAGTAGCCAATGTGGTTTTGCCCAAGCCCGGAGGGCCCGAGAACAGAATATGATCAGCTGCTTCGCCACGTTCCTGAGCAGCCTGGATCATAATAGCCAGCGATTCCTTGACCTTTTCTTGACCCAGATAATCCTTCAGGAATTTTGGGCGCAAGCTACGATCGAACGACAGGTCTTCTTCCTGCAGTTCGGCCGACATAGTGCGGTTAGCCTGATCTTCGTCTTGCCCCACAAGCGAACCATGTGCCTGCGAGCCAGCATCGAACATGAGGCCTTCTATTTCAATTCCTGATGCCACGAACGTCCTTTACGAGCAAACCCTTACGAACCAAGTTTCTTTAACGCGTATTGTAGCAGCGCGCTTTCTGACGCATCGTCGGGCGCACCCTTCAGCGCCAGATTGATTTCGGCTGTGGTAAAGCCCATGGAAAGCAGTGCTTCTTTTGCGCCTTCGAGCGCCTTGCTGGCTGCAGCTTCTTCCTGTTCGAACAAGCCGCCAAGACCCGCTTCAAGCGTGCCCTTCAATTCCAGAATGATGCGCGATGCTGTTTTCTTACCAATGCCAGGAATACGCTGAACTGCAGCGACATCCTGCGCCGCAATAAGGCTAGCCAGCTGGTCAGGTGAATACGACGACAACGCCGCTAAAGCCACCTTCGGCCCAACGCCCGACACGGTAATAAGCTTTTCGAACAGCGCCTTTTCTTCGGTTGAAAGGAAACCAAAGAGCGACATTCCATCATCGCGTACCTGCATATACGTATGCACCGTGACGCGTTCGCCCACGGCAGGCAACTGCGAGAGCCCCGAAGACGACATGCCCACTTCGAAACCAACGCCACCTACATTTATATAAGCACTGCCAAGCGTTTTGCCGGCAACTATGCCATCAAGAAAGGCAATCATGCAGATGCCACCTTCCCTTCGAAACCTTGATGCGTGGTGTAGCAAATGGCCGCGGCCAGTGCGTCGGCCGCGTGATCGGGCTTGGGCACTTCTTTAAGCGAAAGAAGCTGCTTGACCATGTACTGCACCTGTTCTTTTTCGGCACCGCCTTCACCCACAACAGCAAGCTTAATCTGCTTTGGCGTGAATTCACCCACCGAAAGCCCTGCTTGTGCGCACGCTACCAACGCCGCGCCACGCGCCTGTCCCGTAGCGAAAGCTGCCGTGATGTTTTGCCCGAACCACACCGTTTCGATACCCACACACGTGGGCGCATACCGTGCAATAACCGCGCCAATTTGCTCGTGAATCTTGGCGAGACGCTGCGACAATTCCATTTCGGATGACGTGGTAACGCAACCGTACGCCAAGCACGCCAAGCGCGGACCATCCTGCGACACAATGCCCCAACCCGTATGCGCAAGGCCAGGATCGATACCTAATATGATTCGTTGTACTGCCATGTCTTCATATTAGAACATTTGTTTGTTCCATGCAACCTGATTTCATGAGACAATTCGTCTAGCAAGAAATAGAAAGGCAGCTGATTAAACATGGCACAAACGAACAACGCAAACAGCGGCACTAACGGTGCGGGTACCTCGCCCGCCGATACTGCCCCAATCCCTGAATTGCAGATTCCTAACGCCGAACCGGGCTCTACCATGGCTTACGACGCCCTGCCCAACTCGGTGAAAACCTGGATGGATGACGACGCAGCAGGCGCTGCAGGCGCAGGCGCAGCTGGCAAGGTTGGCGGCGTTGGTAATTCGCAGATTCCCCTGGGCTACGTCGAAAAAGACACGTCGAACAGCCTGGTAAAACCCATCCTGATTGGTGTAGGCATTGCGCTTGCAATTATTGCTATTGCAGCGGCGGTCATCGTTCTTATTCCGAAGCAATCGTCCCTCGATAGCAAAGACATAAGCGACAGCATTTCTGCTTCAAGATCCGCTTCTGCTTCTGCTTCGGTCTCAGCTTCGGCTTCGGCCTCTGCTGCTTCATCTGCAGCTTCGGCGGCTTCGACCAGCACGGGCTCTACAACTACACAATCTGCAGCAGCAGGCGCTACTGGCGCCGACGACGAAGGTGGCGCCGATAATGGCACAGCCGATGACAGCGGCTATTACTATGGTGGTGGCGACGAAGGCGGTGCGCCCGACTACACGCCTTCTGGCGATAACAACCCTGGTGGCAATACTGGTGGTGGTGAAGCAGTCGACCCAGGTACAGGCGGCGAAGGTGAAGGCGGCTCTGGCGGCGATGCCGGCGGCGAAGGTGGCGACACCGGTGGCGATTCAGGTGAAGGTGGCGAAGGTGAAGGTGGCTCTGACGGCGATGCCGGCGGCGACGGTGGCGACACTGGTGGCGAAGGCGGCGAATAGTCAGCCTTAACCTAGCTCGCATTGCGGCGCCCGGGATGCGCCCCTGCAGAATTCAATTCATGATTGGAGTGCGCCCACACAGGGCGCACTCTTTTTATTAGTCGTCGAACTCTTCGATAAGCGCTTGCTTTAAAGCGTCGTGATCAGCGGCGTCAAGAATCATTTCAAGGATTTCAGCACCGCGACCACCCTCATCGGCGACGGCTTTGGCCAGCTCGCGCACGCGATCGGCGGAAACAAGCACGGCTTCGGGCGCCGG
>JAZQRZ010000042.1:0-8882 GCA_045629845.1 Eggerthellaceae bacterium
GTTGTTGCTGCTAAACAAGCTGAAGAACTAAAAGCTGCTGTTAAAGCTGGTCGTGAAAAAATGAAGGTTCGTGACGACGGATTACGGGTCGAGCTACCCTACCCCTTCAACTTATAAAATCGCTTTCATACCTAATAAGCGAGCCCCCGAACAGGGGCTCGCTTTCGTATTCTGGCGCGCCCAGTAGGAATCGAACCTACAACCTACGGATTAGAAGTCCGTTGCTCTATCCGTTGAGCCATGGGCGCATTTAGCGTCTGCAATCATACCACGAGGCACGTCTTAGCTTGCGATTTCTTTCGACACACTACTTGCGGAAGTTTACGATTGCTCGAATTGTTGCAAAAACGGCGAAGGCGCCACATATAACCATGAAGCTGACATCGCCACCACGTTGATATAACTGAATAATAAGCGAAATAAAAATGAGGGCCGCCGCCACCCACAGCAAACCATTCATTTGATTAAAACGCTTTTCCCTAAGGCGAGACACCGAATTAGCGCTTTCATTACGCGCAGCTTCCTCTGCAAGGCGCTGTTCGCGTCGTAACCAATAATCTGCGCCTTTTGCCTCGCGCTGGTCGGCATATTCCTTTACAAGCGCTTTATAGCAAGCGGCAATGGTACGTGCTGTTCCAAGAGTTGATGATTCGTCAGCCGTAATACCGTAATACGAAGCTATGCTTTCAAGCGTTGCAATGGTAGCTGGTTGGTTTCGATAATCTGACGTGCAATGACACTCGCGAAAATCCTCAATGATGTCGCGACCCACATAGTCTGGCAGCGTTACCCAGCTTGATTCGATAATTTCCTTAACAAACAGCATATGCTGCCCAGCAGCAAATTCAGCTTCTTCGAAGATGACTGAAACCTCTTCTTCGAACTGATACAGCTCGGGCGCTTCAGCCACATCAGCAGGAGCTATACCGCCACTAGCATCAGAAGGCTCCCATTCTTCATGGTTCTGCGGCTTAACAACTTTGGAAAAAAGCTCTTTGCCCTCGAAGTCAACAATGGAAAGCTCGACAACTTCATCTTCTTCAGTGTCGTAACCGGTTGCACGCACTGCTAGCGCAATGGCACCAGCAGTAGACAGCTCGGACATTTCGAGGATTCTCTCATCACCTGGATTGAAGAATTCGTACTGCATGGATGCCCCCATATATCAAAAAAGCCGGCGACTTGCCGACCTAATTGCAGTTGATGAACATGTTAAGTGGTGGACCGGCGGGGACTCGAACCCCGGACCTTGGGATTAAGAGTCCCCTGCTCTACCAACTAAGCTACCGGTCCTCTTAACACATTCTTCTGCGCTCTGTTTGAGCGCCGAGCTATCTTACGTGAAGCTCGAATGCTTTGCAAGTAAATTCGCACTTGCTACACATTGCGCGCTGGGGTGGGTGAAGGGACTTGAACCCTCGATCTCCAGAGCCACAATCTGGCGCCTTAGCCAACTAGGCCACACCCACCATGAGCGCAAGGAGATAGTTTACGGATTTCCCCCGCTTCGCGCAAGCAGCAATTTATGAATTCACACACGACCGCAAAAAATGCAAATTACATGCGTTCGGGAGCGCTAACGCCCAGCAGGCTTAACGTTAATGCCAGCAAAATGCGGGTTGAGTCAGCCAAGGCCAAACGTGCATTCTGAACGGCCGGTTCTTCACCAACAATGTGACAATTGGTATAGAACTGATGGAACAAGCTAGCCAGTTCCTGCGCATAGTGAGTAAGACGGAACGGTGCACGATCACGCGCTGCCAAGCTAATAAGTTCACCAAAGTCATCCATCTTGCGCATAAGCGCCAGTTCCGATTCGTGTGTAAGCGGCGACAAATCAAGAGCACTTGGAATAACACGCGTAGCCAAATCATCTGCAGATGCAGTGTCGTCGCCTGCAGCCTTACGCAGCACCGAGCAAATGCGGGCATGAGCATACTGTACGTAATACACAGGGTTAGAAGAGTCCTGCTTCTTGGCAACTTCGATATCGAAGTCAATCATCTGGTCGGAAGAACGCGAAAGCATAAGGAAGCGCGTAGCATCAACGCCGACCTCGTCTACAAGCTCTTCGAACGTAACCATTTCACCCGTGCGCTTTGACATACGTACTGGAGCGCCATCGCGCAAAAGGTTAACCAGCTGACCAAGAACAACTTCCAACATGCCAGGATGCCCCCAAGCTTCCATCATTGCTTCGCAGCGTTTGATGTAGCCATGGTGATCAGCGCCCCAAATATCAATCAGGTGATTGAAGCCACGACACACCTTGTTGTAGTGATAAGCCATATCGCTGGTAAAGTATGTAAGTTCGCCATTTGCCTTGATAAGCACGCGATCCTTGTCGTCGCCAAACTCGGTTGAACGGAACCAGGTAGCCCCTTCAGATTCGAAGATGTACCCACGCTGGCGCATGACTTCTAAGGCGCGGTCGACAGCAGACTTTCCTTCGCTGTCTTCGATATATAAATCACGTTCCGAGAACCAACGGTCGAACGTTGTACCAAAACGCTCAAGTAAGGAGCGCTGGTTTTCAAGCATTTCACGGTAGCCAATTTCACGGAACTCAAGCATGCGCTCTTCGTCGCTCATGCTTTCGTATTTATTGCCTTCGCGATCGATAATACCCTGAGCAATATCGGCAACATAAGCGCCACCATAGCAAGCTTCAGGCATTTCGACATCGTGGCCCAACAACTGCATGTAACGCACTGAAATAGAGTTACCAAACACATCCATTTGCGTGCCGTGGTCGTTCACGTAAAACTCTTCAGATACGTCGTAGCCAGCGTGACGCATTACACGCGCCATAGAATCGCCTAGGGCAGCCCAGCGCCCATGTCCAATATGCATGGGACCAGTGGGATTAGCGGAAATGTATTCGAGATTAACCTTGCGGTCAGCTTCATCAATAACACCACGACCATAGTCAGAACGCTGATCGCGAATAGATGAAACCACGCTTTGCAAGACCGATTCAGTCAAACGGAAGTTGATGAAGCCAGGACCAGCAATTTCAGCCGATTTCACAACATTGTTTTCAGGAAGATGATCAACGATTATCTGAGCAATTTCGCGTGGATTAGCATGAGCAAGCTTTGCTGAACGCATAGCTACCGTAGAAGCCCAGTCGCCGTTTTCTGGATCGCGCGGGCGTTCGAGTGCGGCTGCCGGAGCTTCTTCAAGCGACAGCGTTCCGTCGGCCATGGCGGCTTCGATAGCCTTGTTCACAATTGCTTCCAGTTGTTCACGAATTTGCATAGTGTCCCCTTGTGCTAACACTTAATCTTCTGTTTCTGTATTCGCGTTATTGTACTCTAGCTCTGGCTTTATGTGGCCTACAGGAAGTCTTCTAGGTCAATCTGCATCAGATAGACGGCTTCACGCCTTCGCTGCGCAGCAGCACGCGATATCTTTCCGTCCTCGTAAGCCTGCTGAATCTTTTCAAGTTCGATGCGAAGAGCAAGACGCAATGCATCTGCGTCTGTTTCAGCATTTTCAGTAAAAGCAGTAATCGAAGGAGCTGGTCCATAAAGACGAGCAACCGTACGTTGGTATTCAGAAATCAATTGACTGATTTTTTCGGGCTGGATTGAAGAATCAGCCGACTCAGCTTCAAGGCGCTCTATTACGTACTTCGATGCGCGCACCTGAATATCTCGAATCACACGTGCTTTGGATTGAGGTCCTTCCCCGTGTTTGCGGCGACGGATTTTGTTCCATAGCTTTCGAATCATGGTGTACCTACGACGAAGCCACCGCATAAAGGCAAGACTTCGATTCTTGCCACGCTTAATCATGGACTCGACGCGTGCTACCCGCTGTACGTATTGATAACCCTCTACGGGCGGGACCTCGTCGTTTTCGATAAGGCTTAAGACGTATTCTTGCTCCCACTCGAGCACCTTTAAGCGCAGTTCGACATCTGATTCGTCTTCAAGATCTTTCTTTTCTTTGAAGCGTTCGAGTCGTTCGTTGTACTGCATGATAACGGGACCCAACGCAGCACGATTCTCGTCTGTTTGACGCGCAGTTAGTTCTTCGATTACGGCACGCAAAATATCTGCTGTAGCTTCGCTGTCCCGTTCTTGGCTTTCAGACGTGCTTTCTTTCCTCGGCGCCAAAAGGGGCACAACAAATGTAGCAAGCAACAACGACACGATAATGACGCCACTTGCTAAGAATATAAGCAACTCACGCTGAGGAAAGCCTTCAAGCGAAGTGCCTGTATTGATATAAATCGGAAGCGAAAACATGATGGCAAGCGTAATGGCACCCTTTGACCCTGCCAAAGTCATAACAAGTGCCGAACGCACCCGTTCGCCAAACGAATGCTTTTCGTCAGCTTTTCGCAAAGCAAGAGCGTCAGACGCAAGCGTCCAAAGGAAGCGCATGCCATGCATTAGTACAGTTATTAGCAATATGTACGCAATAAGATGAATGTTGCTGATGCCCTCATCAGCCCAGATACCACCAAAAGCTTGTGGTAACTGGGTTCCAAGCAATACGAATACGACGCCATTAAGAGCAAACGTTAAAACCCGCCATACGCTTGTTGAAACAATATTCATTCGCGAAACAGTGGGACCCAAATCAGGCGGAGCAAGTGACATCGTAATGCCGCAAGCCACAACCAAAATAACGCCGCTAACACCGAGTTCTTCGCCTATCAGGTATGCAATGAAAGGGGTAAGTATTTCTAGCAAGACATGAAACGTCGTATTTCTAAGACCAAGATCTCGAACCTTTTCCGTAACCTTAATAAGCAAATAGCCAAGGATTATTCCGGCGATTAAAGCCCCAAAGAATTCAATACAGAATTCCCGAATGGCTTCTGCCGCAGAAAATGTACCCGTTACCACAGCAGCAACCGCAAACTGGAAAGAAACGATGCCTGATGCATCGTTCAGCAACGATTCACCCTGCAGTGTTGTTTGCTGGCGTTCCTTAATATCAGCATGCTTTGCAACAGCTGCAACAGCAATAGGGTCAGTTGGTCCCAAAGCTGCACCAAGCGCAAAGGCTGCAGCTAACGGAATGGACGGAACTAATGCGTTCAGAGCAAAGCCCACCACCAATACAATAGCGACCACCAAGCCTATTGCATACGAAAGCATTGAGTAGCGGTTTCGCCATAATGAAGTTTTGTCTGCTTCGCGCGCTTCATGGAAAAGAAGAGGCGCAATAAACAAAACAAGAAACAGCTCGGGATTTAACGTAATCGAGATTTGCCCACGCGCCAGAATTGCAACCAGCACACCACAAGCAATTTGAATAAGCGGTAACGAAACACGCGGAATAAGCTGGTCCAAAACAGCCGACGCAAGGACCACCGCAAGGAGCACCAAGGCAAGTTCGAGTGCAGCCATGATACCCCTTCCTGTTGATTGATATTTCTCTCGATAAAGCTATCGTATCACAGCCTTATCTGCCGACTTATAACTTAGAGCAGGTCAACTGATTAATTGGCGCAATTCAAATATTGTCACTAAATAATAACTAGAAAGAAATCACTATTGGCATTTTGCCAATAATTAACGATGTGATACCATTTCGGCTGTGCATCAGACCTAACGGACGCTTGACCACGCGTTTTTGGCCAGCGTCCTTCGTGTAAGAGGGGATTTTTCCATGGAACAGATGTTGAGTACCTGCAATCCACGCACCAACGAAGAACTTGCCGAATGCGCAACGTTGGGCAAATCCCTTAGCCGCTTGTCACAACCAACCATCCTAACGTTACTCGCCGCAAACGATAAGCCTATGCATGGCTACATTATTGTTCAGCAGGCTGCCAGCTCCCCTATGTTTGGTGGTAAAAAGCCTGATGCTACGGGTATCTATCGCGCTCTAAAGCGCATGGAACAAGCAGGTCTTGTTACTTCGCGCTGGGAAACACCTGAAGAAGGCTCGGCAAAACGCCTGTTTGAATTAACCGACAAGGGCCGCACTTGCTTACGCCGCTGGATTGATGCTCTTGCTTGCTACAAGCTAACCATTGAAGAGCTGCGTGTATCAGCTTCAACCGCATTAGGAATTGAAGTACCCCCTACGCCCTATTGCTCTCATGGCGCCAACATAACAATCGAAGGCGAAGAATAACGTTAACTCGCTTTATGCGCGCAATTTAACAGCAGTTATATATTCCCCACAATGACATCGTTTAGATGTTGACTAGCTATGTTTGCTAACTCTTTCAAAAGAGAGATATTAGTTGCAGGTACATCCTTCATTCGATAACGAGGAAAATAGCGAGTTAAGTGATACGGGATATTCTTATCAAGCGATGCTAGCCAACAAGCAGCTTCATTGATTTCATCGGGACTATCACTTAAGCTAGGTACCACCAACGTTGTGACTTCAAGGTGGCAAGAATCAAGCTTTGCAAGCGTCTCAATCGTGCGTTTTACGACGTTCAAATCGCCCCTTAAACTGCGATAACCTGTCTCGGAAAAACACTTCAGATCAATATTGGCTGCATCAATAAGAGGAGTCACTTCATTAAGAACCGCAGGGCTTGCCATACCATTCGAAACTAGCACGTTTCTTAAACCTGCTTCATGAGCAAGAATGCTGGTATCGCGCACATATTCCCAGCATCGCAAAGGCTCGTTATACGTGTACGCAATACCAATGCAGCGATGATCTTTTAGTTGAAGCGCCTGATTAACAAGCTGTTCAGGAGCAAAGTATTGCCAAGACACTTCATCTTCGTTTGCACGTGCAATAGAAGCATTTTGACAAAACGGGCAATCCATCGTGCAGCCGTAGCTACCAACTGATAAAACGGTTGTTCCAGAATTCCATCGCGCTATCGGCTTCTTTTCGATAGGATCAAGCGCTATCGATGTAATACGCCCATAGTTTCCTCGCTTACCTTCCAAAAGAAGCTCCTTCACTTCATGCAGACAGCTGCTGTGATCTAGGCAAGCTACTTTCTTGGCTGTCCGCCAAGCGTATGACGCACTACTTCAAAGCGTTCAAGCTGAACATCATTATCGTAAACCGAAATGCCCGCCTTCTGCTTTGCAATAGAAACCTGAGCCTCGATGGTATCCACCCCCTCAAGGTTCGGAAGTAATAGCCCACGTTGCCAACCCTTTGAAACAATAACGCCGTAACGCTTAGGATCAAGCTGAGAAGAAGAATCGATAGGCTCGGCATCGCTTAGTATATCGACTGAATACTCAAGATAGTCAAGCTCGTCGGGAAGCACGGGGCCAAAACGAAAGTCACGACTACAAGCTGAAATGCCATTCTGGATGATTTCCTCTGCAATGTTGTCGCACGTGGCAGCAATAGTCCCAATGCAGCCCCGCAATTGGCCATGCTTATGCAATGACACAAATGCGCCCGCTTGCTGCTCAAGTAATTCGGCAGGAACATCGTCGGGAATCCGCGCTGCATGATGCTCATTCACAAAGGTTTCGACACTTAATCTCGCAAGTGCAACATAGGGATCTACTTCAGTCATTGCGCGCTCCTTAAAGCAGCAACTCCGTATCCAACACCAAATGGACCTTCTAAGCTCAGTAATTCAGAGGTAAATCCGCATCCATCAATAGCAGCAGCCATAATCTGGAATGAACGAAGACCACACTCTGCTGCTGCATCAGCAAATGATTCCTTAAAGGTAAACAGTTCTTCTAAATTGCCACTTTCAAAAATCTCGCCAATCTTTGCGTCAAACACAGGACCTTCTGGTGCAAAACCGTAAGGGCCTTCTGGCTTCAACTTATGAGACAGATCGCCAGAGCCAACAAACACAACTTGCTTTCCGTTCTCCTGAACAGCTTGTGCAATAACATGCCCCACCTGACGATGGGTTTCATAAGAAAGCCCTGACAAGCCAATTCGAACAATAGGGCAAGGCAAATCACCCTTACCACCAGCAGCTTGATATGCTTCACGTATGAAATAGAGTGCGACATACGTTGCATGATCCATGTCATCACGATAGCGATCACTGCCAACAGCAAATATGTCAGCCTCATTTAAACGCCGCAGCACATCATAGGCAAAGTCGGTATCACACATTGCGTCAAGCTGTTCTTGCGGTGCCCTAAAGCGTGCCATGCTGCCATGCAACACTTCGTCGGTAGTCACATGAAAGGCATCTGAAAAACAGGGCGCATGGGGCGAAGTAATAACAAGAAGATCAGGTTGAAGAGCAATGATTTCCTGTGCCACGCGCTGAAAAGCATCTATCGTATCTTGAATAGCACGTTCATCGCCGCGCCCAACCGCAGGAATAATTAGCGGCGGATGAGGAACGGCATAAGCTGCAACAATTGACATAACGCGCCCCCCTCTTGAAAAAATGTGACAAAGGGCGAACCCTTTGTCACATTATGCTACTTCAATAGCTTCATGGGAACTGGACCACATTGATCACGATACGGACAATTATCGCAATCTTCCTCGGCAGCCTTCAAATCAACCTCTGACCAAGGCATTTCTATAAAACCAAGTTTTCGGTAAAAACCTTCGCTTGTGCCGCGAGCAATAAGCCGAAGCTCGCCAGCTATTTCACGAGCGTCTACAATAAGCGCTTTACCAACACCATAACCACGCCAAGCTGAATACGTGACAATAGGATTCACGTAAGCAATACCGTTTACGTCGTCTTGCAAACGACAAAAGCCCACAACGGCATCGTTAGCGTTCACCGCAACACGTACGCGCGCAGGACCAGGAATACGATCCATACCAGCTTCAGCTGCATACGAATCGATAAGCGGCATATCTTCTGACCGCGCATCGCGTATTGTGAACAGTTCTGTCATACAGACTCCGTAACTCCATTCTGGCTTGGGATAAGGAGTGAAGCGAGGTAAGGTAAAGCCAAAGGAGCCGAGAAATCCACTTTTGCCTGGGTTTGG
>JAZQRZ010000043.1:0-4491 GCA_045629845.1 Eggerthellaceae bacterium
ATTATTCAGCTCGTTGACGAACCTGTCGAAGAGCTTGCCGAACAACCTGTTGAAGAGCCTCTCGCGCAACCTGCTGAACAACCAATTGCTCAGCCAATCGAGGAAGCGACTGAGCAGCTGGTTGAAGAACCGATTGTGCAGCCTATTGAAGAGTTCGTCGAACAGCCAGTTGAAGAGCCGCTTGAGTCGTCGCTTCAGCATTTGTACGAACTGCCGTTAGAGCAACTGCTTGAGCAGCCGATTATTTCACCTATCGAAGAGCCAGTTGAAGAGCCGTTTGAAGAACAGTTCGAGGAACCATTCGAATCGTTTGTTCCGCCTGTTCAAGAGTTTGTTCAGGAAGAACAGCCAGTTCGTCGTGTTAAAAAGAAGAAAGCTCCGAAATCAGCTGTAAACGTCATCATGGAGCCTCTCAAAGACCCGCTTAGTAACGAGGTAATGGACCGGTGATGACCTATGTCAAGTTACCACGAGTCGCGCACTAACTTCCGTCGCGCGAAAAGGTCTGAAGACGTTGATCCCATGTCGTCGATGGGCAACATGGGCGATATCATGCTGGTATTTGCGTGCGGCCTTATGGTTGCTCTTGTTGTTGCGTGGAATGTTGACCTAGGGCGTTTTCAGCAGGTCGAAATGAACCAGGAAATCAATCAGGATGATATCGAGCAAATAACTGAGCAATTGTATGGCGAAGGTGGCGCGTTTGTAGAGCGTGGCCGCGTGTATCAAGACCCAACCACGGGTAAGTACTATCTCGTTGAAGAAACCTCGGGCGAAAGCGCATCAACAGGGACAACCTCTTCGGGAAGCTAAGAACAATGATGGAACGCATTACATCTGGCGCGATTTGGGCGAAGGTGCTGCGCATCGTCTTGGTTTTTGCGCTCGTGTTCTGGGGAACATTCCGTATCGAAGCTTTCGCATTTGCAGCTCTCCGTGCTGATGACGGCGCTGGTCATGAACCTGGAACGCTTACCGATATCGACGTATGGGAGGTTAATAAGGCCGATGCTTCGCGTGTGGCTGTGTTTGTACGCGATGCGCGTGATACCGCAACAGGCAATGTTCAGTCTGCTGATATTCGACTTTCCAGCCTTGGTGAGCAAACGCAGTTCGTGGCACTTCCTGCTTGGGGAGAAAGCACCTCTGCAGATACGTCGGGCGATATCGTTGTTGCCGACTTTGTTGATTGGTCGATAAGCGACGGTAATGTCGCAAGTCTTCAGGCGAATGGCGGCGTTGCTACATTGGTTGGGCATTCACCAGGTTCAGCTACCGTAACGTGCAAATTGCGCGGGGCAGCCGCAAATCTGCTTTCTCCTTCGTATTCGGGCTCTTATGGGCCGAATCTTGAAGTTTCGTTTACGGTTACAGTAGTGGCGCCCTATGTCAGCTCTCTCGAGTTGCATCAGCCAGATGGCACTATTTGCTACGACAACCAAGAATTGGTGCTGACTGATGCAAATCGTGCTGGCTATGCGCTAACAGCACGAGTGAACGCCTTCAATGAATCGACGGGCGAATCGTACGGTTACGATATTACGCCGGGCCAAAGCTTGTCAGCAGTGAGTGGCGGTGCTTTTGGCGACCTGGTATGGCAGGTACTTAATTCCGATGGCAGTGAAGCTGACCCCGCGGTTGCGACAGTTGATAATGGTCTGGTCAACCTTGTGGGTGACGGCCCCGTTATCGTTCGTTGTCTTTCGCCCGATGGTCTGAATGGTTCACCTTTGTCTGCACAGGTCGTTGTGATGTCCGACAAAGCAAAGCCTGACCCTGGTCCAACGCCAGAAGATCCTCAGGGTGCTGATTATCATCAGGATAGTCTGACTATTACCATTAATGCACCTTCCCCTGAAAAGCCAAGTGATGATCAGGCGGGCAACGGCGAGAATTCAGGTTCTGCTCAATCGCCTGATGCGTCTGATGAAGCGCTTTCGCCTCAGGAAGGCAGCTCTAATGCAGCCGCATCAAACGAGGCTGCTTCAGGCTCGTCGGCCTCTTCAAGCGCCGATGACGAAACTGCATCGACAGTAAAGTCGGGGGTTCATACCTATTCGCTTGCTGATTTAGAGGCAGCGCTTGATTTTGGTACCGAGACTTACACTATGCCCGTGGGCGATTCGTTCAAGATTGTGACAGGTCAGGGTCCTTCGCTTGCAGCTTTACTTGATTATGTGGGCATTTCGGTTGACCAGCAAACCTCGATTGAATCAATTGAGTTCATTACTTCGGGCGCTGGCGGCTCCAGCGTTACGGTTGATTGGTCAGATTTGGTATCGGCAAACGTGTTTTATCCTCATGCTGCCACGGGTGACCGTTCTGATTATTCGCGTTCAGTAACTATGCTGGCGGCGCGTTCGTATGTCCACGGTGCTGACGAGCCAGCTGATGCGGCCATTTCTTCCGATAAGTTGCTCGATAACACGCGCTTCCGCTTACTTTATGGCGCTGGCGGGGGCAACACTATGGCGAGCCCCGATGCGTTCCGCTGGATTAGCGGCATCGTCATCAATATGGAAGGTGCGAACGGCCATTCTGGAAAGCCAGAAGTTGATCCTGGCGATGACCCGCAAGTATTTGTTGACTATGTTGCCGTGCCGCGTGGTGAAACAGCGATTCTAAGCCCGCGTTATTACTTGCCGCCTTCTATTTCGGGTGGCAGCGTGCAGTTTGGCTATACCTGGGAAATGTCCAAAGATGGCGCCGTGTGGGAAACTGTACGCGATTCTGCTACGGGGGCCAGCGAAGGGGATAGCGCTGCTGCATCAGGCCAGGCACTTCATGTTTTGACCGATGACAACACCATCGGTACCTATCGACGCTTTGTTCTGCATATTTCACAGTACGATGGCAAGACGGGTGAAGAAGTGCAGTCGACCATTCATTCGGCACCAGTGCGCATCCGTGCTGCAGGCGAAAAGCTTGAAGGCGAAGACGATGTGGTTGATGAAGGCTACGTAATCGCGCTCGACTATATTCCGCCTATCGCGGGCGATGTCGCTAATTTCACGGCAGTACCTACCATTACTAAGAAGGGTACCGAAGAAGGAATTGATGCAAGCGCGATCGATTACGAATGGCAAATGTCGACTGACGGCGGTTTAAGCTGGGTCGGGCGCGATGACCCCAGTTGTCCGTCGTTGCTGAAGCAGCAATCGGGCGTAATGTGCAAGACCTTGCGCATTCCCACACAGCCGATTGATGACACCAAGAAGCCTGAAGCGGATGAATCTTCTTCTGAAGAAGAAACGCAAAGCCAGCTTATTTACATTCGCGTGGTTGCGCACTATGCGGGTCATCGCCCTGTTGCGTCGAATGCGCAGCCATTAACGGTGCATGTGGGTGAAACTGAAGGCGGCCAGAAGGCGGACGATATCGAGGATGCAATTAATGACAATTCGTCTCAGAGCTCCGAAAAGAGCAGCAGTGCAGCTAGTCCTTCTGCAACAGATCCTTCAACTGATACGCCCCAGCCGCAGCCAAATATAACGCCAAGGCCGCAGCTACAGGTTACGGAAATCGATAGCGTGGTGTTCGAGGATCCAACGGTGTCTCCTGTTGAAACACCCGAAGCGACACAGCCGACCGTTGAACCACAAGCGGCGCCTTCTCAGATATATGTGAATAGCGAAATATCTGAGCTTGTTGTTGAGCAGAAGCAGGCTCAAGACGAATCAGTGGCTGCTGCTCCGGGATACAAGTGGACACAGCTTTCGACGATTAATCCGTCTGATGACGACGTTAAAGCTATTTTGGGTGTGAATCCTTTTGCTCCGCTTGCGGTGCCGTTTGCGCTGGGTTTAACAGCGGCTGGCGCGGTCGAGAAAGTCGTCGTATTCCGACGTCAAAAGAAGTAGCTTCTCTTCGCTCATTGCGACAAGAAAGTGCAGATTACCTGTATAGATATCTCAGTATAATCTTCTAATAACTACTAGCGCACAGTGGAGTACAATAGTGGCCATGACTAGAATCATTACATATGACACAACGCTTCGTGATGGCGAGCAAGCTCAAGGTGTAACTTTGTCGCTTGAAGACAAGTTACGTATTGCGCGTCGCCTTGACGAATTTGGCATCGATATCATCGAAGGCGGGTTTCCTGCTTCTAATCCGAAAGACGCAGCGTTTTTTGCCGAGCTGCGCAAGAATCCGCTTAAGCATGCGCGTGTGGCGGCTTTTGGATCAACCTGTCGCAAGGGTGTTCCCGCAGCGGAAGATGCGGGGCTTATTGGCCTTGTAGAAAGTGGTGCTCCTGTTGTAACCATTGCGGGTAAAACGTGGGACGAACAGGTAACTCGTGCGCTGCAAACTTCGCTTGATGAAAACTTACGTATGATTGCTGATTCAATCACGTTTCTCAAGTCAAAAGGGCTTGAAGTTGTTTTTGATGCCGAGCATTTTTTCGACGGCTTTAATGCCAATCCAACCTATGCGCTGGAATGTCTTCTTGTAGCGGCAGAATCAGGCGCTGATTCTATCGATCTTTGC
>JAZQRZ010000044.1:0-13425 GCA_045629845.1 Eggerthellaceae bacterium
ACCATAACGCGAACCAATGGCTCGGTTCCGCTGGGGCGCAGCAGCACGCGACCTGTTTTGCCCATAGCCTGTTCAGCTGCCTCAACAGCAGCTTGAACGGCGGCGTTGGTCTTAACAGCTTCTTTATCAGAGACGCGCACATTAATCAGTTCTTGCGGGTAGCGCGTGAAAATCTTGGCTGCTTCGTCAACGCTAATGCCTAAACGACGTGTTGCTGCCAGGAACTGTACAGCAGTCATAAGGCCGTCGCCCGTAGAGTTGTGGTCAAGCAGGATAAGGTGGCCGCTTTGCTCGCCGCCGATGGCGTAGCCTTTGGCGCGCATTTCTTCCAACACATAGCGGTCGCCAACCTTGGTTTGTACAACCTTGATGTCGTGTTCTTCCATAAGACGTACGAAGCCCAGGTTGCACATAACGGTGGAAACAACCGTATTGCCAGGCAGGCAGTCGCGCTGCTTCATATCAAGCGCAAGTACGGCTTCAATCATATCGCCGTCAATTTCATTGCCTTGGCTGTCGACAAGCATGACGCGATCGGCATCGCCGTCGTGTGCGATACCCGCATCAGCGCCCTTTTCGGCAACAGCTGCCTTCAGCGGTTGAAGGTTGGTTGAACCGCACTGAACGTTGATGTCCAAACCTGTGAAGCTGTCGTTGATGGCGTGCAGGTCAGCATTCAGGCGACGAAGTGCTTCGCCGCTCGAAACACTGCTTGCACCATGGCCACAGTCAAGAACAATCTTCATACCTTCGAAAGAAATGTCCTGTGCGGCAATGGAATCAACCGCGTGACGAATGTACAGTTCAACTGCATCGGGTACCTGTTCAATGGTGCCGACTGCATCGCCCGCAGGGCGTTCGACATCAATTGTTCCCGATTCAATAGCTTCTTGAATCTTGTCCTCCACTTCGTCGGGAAGCTTAAAGCCCTGGTTGTTGAACAGCTTAATGCCGTTGTATTCGGGCGGGTTGTGGCTTGCGCTAATGACAATGCCGCCATCGCATCCTAGTTGCTTGGTAAGCAGAGCAATAGCGGGAGTTGGGATAATGCCTGCGGTAAGAGCCGTTCCGCCCATGCTGGTAATGCCTGCGCAAACCGCCGCTTCCAGCATATCGCCAGATAAACGTGTGTCCTTGCCTACGATAATGCGAGGGCCCTGAAAACGTACGGCTGCTTGGCCAAGACGAAATGCAAGGGGACAGGTCAAATCGGTGTTGGCGACACCGCGGACGCCATCAGTTCCAAATATACGTGCCATGAATGACCTTTCAACTGCAGCATAACTGCAGCGCATAAACTATCAAAACAAACAATAGAATTTTAGTTACCACGAGGGTTTTCGACAATACTGCTTTCCAGTTGTGCGGGGAATGTGATGCAATTCTCGCGCCTAACCCATTCCGAAATATGGCGTGAAAAAGAACTTTTCGTTAGCGCTCTTTGAGCATTACGCGACGATTAGGCTGAATGAAGAATGCTTTCAGTTTGGTTTGTTAGAATGAATGAATCAGCAGAACAATGCACAAGGATAGGTTATGAACGTAAATTTCAACGAACTCGTTAATTCTGGTGAACAGCCAAAAACATTTGAAGAATACCTTGAACGTTATGCTGATCATGTTGGCAATATTGTGAATGCCTACATCCCGCATGGTACGCATCCTGATATGGATAAATATCTGTACACGCCCATGCTTGATTACAGCCGCAATGGGGGCAAGCGTCATCGTCCGCTTATTTGCTTTGCAGCGTGCATGGCTGTCGGCGGTGACACATCGCTGGCTGTTAGTGCGGCTGCAGCTATCGAGCACTTCCATACCGCTGCATTGATTCACGACGATATTGCTGATGGTGCAGAATTGCGCCGTGGCGAACCGTGCCTTCATCTGAAGGAAGGTTTAGGTCTGGCAATCAACATGGGAGATTTAGGCCTGCAGCTGGTTAATGGTACGGTTGCGAAAGATCCTAACCTGGATGACACCACGAAGCTTCGTGTTCTGAACGAGCTTATCGATATGACGCGTCGTACGATTGAAGGCCAGGCGCTTGATATTGGTTGGGCACGTGATGGTCGTTACGACATTACGCCCGAAGATTATCTGGTCATGGCTACGTGCAAAACTGCCCATTATTCGGGTGCTGTGCCTTTGGCTATTGGTGCCATTATTGGTGGCGGCACCGAAACGCAAATCGAAGGACTGCGCAACTACGGCCTTGATACCGGACTTGCGTTCCAAATTCAGGACGACCTGTTGAATCTAGTTGGTAAAACTGAGTCTACGAAGAAGGGCTTCCGTGACGACATCACCGAAGGCAAGCGTACGCTTATTGTTGTTCATGCGCTTCAGAACCTTGACGAAGTCAATCGTGAGCGCCTGATTCAGCTGCTGTCTTCACATACGAAAGATCCAGCTGATTTGGAGGAAGCGGTTTCAATTATGCAAATGGCGGGCAGCATCGATTACGCGCGCAGCTATGCCGAAAATCTTACAAGCATCGCGAAGAATCGTTTGTTCGACATGATTGACCCCTCGCCTTCGCGCGAGATTTTGGTTTCGATGGCCGACTGGTTTGTTAGCCGTCTGAAATAGAGGCACGTAATGACTATGAAGACGATAAAACTAGGTGATAGTGGTGCGCCTGTAGAAGACGTTCAGCAACGTCTGGCGCTTATAGATTTGTTTGACGAAACCAGCGTTAATGGCGTGTTTGATGATACGACCGCTGCTGCAGTTAAGGCTTTCCGTAAAAAGGTTGGCCTTCCTGAAGGCGAAGAGGTAGATGAACGCACGTGGTCTGCGCTGGTTGACGCTACGTTCAGCATCGGCGACCGCACATTGTATCTGCGCATGCCGTATTTTCATGGGCATGACGTGCTGGAATTGCAGCAGGCCTTGGGTGCTTTGGGCTTTTTAAGCGGCCACATGGATGGCATTTTTGGTGCCTCAACCGAATCGGGTGTGCGTAAATTCCAGCGCAATATGGGCTTGCCGTCCGATGGCATCGTGGGCGCTTATACCTTCGAAGCTATTCGCAACCTTCATCATTCATGGGAAGGCAAGAAGCCTAGCTCGGTACAAGTTAGCATGGGCTTTGCTCGCGCGGCTGACGTGCTTGAAAAGAATGCGCTGTGCCTGTTTGGTACCGACGATTTCACTCGCGGCGTTGCATCGCGTATGTCAAATCTTTCGCTTGCGACCAATCCTACTTCCAAAATCGTAAGCGCCGACTCGCTTCTGGTGCGCCCCGATGATTCCATGTTGCTCGTGCACATTTCGCTTCCGGGTGATGAACCTGTTCATGGTAATGTTCCGCGCGTTAGCTTCGAACCAGATGAAACGTTGGGCTTGCGTATGGCGCCAGCTGTTGAAGCTGCGCAGCGCAGAACGCCGTCGCGTTTAACAGTGGAATTACCAGGCACGATGTGGGAAGATGCCGGCGAGGCGCGTTCGATGCAGCATTACGCCATTACCTTGCTCGATGCACTTTGTGCCGCACTTGATCAGTAGCATGGCATTTCTTCTTGGATGTGAAAAAGCGGGAGTCGACTTCCCCAGTAAAACGGTATTCGATGAACTATCGCTTGGTGTAAACACAGGTGATCGTATTGGCATTGTTGGTCGCAATGGCGATGGTAAGTCTACCCTTCTGGCTTTGCTGTCTGGCGACTTAACCCCTGATCGTGGGCGTGTTATTCGTACGAATGGGGTTAGCGTAGGTGTATTGGGCCAGCGCGATCAATTAAATGATGCCGATACCGTTGAACGTGCCATTGTGGGCGATACGCCCGAATATGAATGGGCTGCCAATGCTCAAATTCGAGCGATTATTGCAGGTATTGCTGGTGATATTCCGTGGGATGCTCAGGTTGGTACCCTTTCGGGTGGGCAGCGTCGCCGCGTCGACTTAGCCAGGTTGCTTGTGGGCGATTGGGATGTTCTTATGCTGGACGAGCCCACCAATCATTTGGATGTTCGAGCCATCAATTGGCTGGCGCAGCATTTGAAAACGCGCTGGCGCGAAGGCTCGGGCGCGCTTTTGGTGGTCACGCACGACCGTTGGTTTCTGGATGAAGCATGCTCTTCAATGTGGGAAGTACACGACCGTCGCATCGAACCCTTTGAGGGCGGCTTTTCTGCCTATATCATGCAGCGCGTTGAACGCGACCGTGTGGCACGCGTTACTGAAGAACGTCGTCAAAACAAGCTGCGTCGCGAATTAGCATGGCTTTCGCGTGGTGCACAAGCTCGTTCAACCAAGCAGAAGTTCCGTATTAAGGCAGCACAAGAGCTTATTGCTGATGTGCCACCATTGCGCAACGAGCTTGAGCTAAAGCGTATGGCTGTAACGCGTTTAGGTAAGCAGGTTGTTGACCTGAAAAATGTGTCGGTTGCTTATGGCAATCACGAAATTCTGCGTGATGTCGAATGGCTTATTGGGCCAGGTGACCGTATTGGTATCGTCGGTGAAAATGGCGCTGGTAAAACAACGCTGCTCAAGGTTATTCAAGGCAAGCTTCGCCCTACAAAGGGCTATGTGAAAATCGGTAAAACGGTAAAGTTCGCCGTTCTTTCTCAGCATTTAGATGAGCTAAACGCAATGGGTGATGACCGTATCCGCCAAGTTGTTGGGCGCTTTGGTCATGCTGTTATGTTGGACGGACGCGATCAAACGCCAAAGCAGCTTTTGGAGCGGCTTGGGTTTACCAGTGCTGATATGAATGAACCTGTCAGTGATTTGTCGGGCGGTCAGAAGCGCCGACTAGCGCTTATGCTTATCTTGTTGGAAGAGCCAAACGTGCTAATCCTAGACGAACCAGGCAACGATCTTGATGTTGATATGCTGGCAGCTGTTGAAGACTTGCTGGACGGTTGGCCTGGCACGCTGATGTTGGTAACTCATGATCGCTACTTAATGGAACGCGTAACTGATAATCAGTACGCGCTTATCGATGGGCAGGTGCGTCATCTTCCGGGCGGTATCGATGAATACTTGCGTCTTATGGAAGAGCACAGTTCGAATGCAGTGGAATCAGCCAGTACTCAGCAGGCGGCGAGCGCAGATGAAAAGACAGTAACAAACGCTCTTTCAAACCAAGAGCTTCGAGCTTTGAAGAAAACTCTGCAATCAACCGAGCGCAAGATGCAAACGATGCAGAAGAAAATCGATGAGGCTACGACGCGCTTGCACGAAGCCGACCCAACTGATTTCATGGCGCTGGGTTCTATCCAACAAGAAATAAATGACTATCAGGCACAACTCGAAGAACTCGAGCTTACCTGGCTCGAGACATCTGAGGCGCTTGGGCAATAGAAGCAGTTTAGGCGGTTAGGTCAGCCAAACTAACGTTGTCGACATAGTTTTCGATTACTTCATCAAGACCAGCCCAGAATGAAACGGTTGAGCATTCCTTTTCGCGGGGACACCCAATCCCATTTTCTTCGAGGGCGGCGCAAGCGACAGGGGCGGTGGTTCCTTCTGCAGCGCGAAGGATTTCGCCAGCTTTAACGTCTTCAGCAGGGCGAGCAAGTAAATAGCCGCCACCGTGTCCACGCACGCTTTTAAGCAGGTCGGCAGCTACCATGTCGTGAGCAAGCTGCTCAAGATACTTCAATGATATGTTTTCGTTTTCGGCTACTTCGCGCAATGCAACTTTTCGTTCAGAAACGCTTGCAATGTAAATCATCAAGCGCATTGCGTAGCGGCCTTTAGTGGTAACGAGCATAGGGGTGCTCCTTAGGTCATTGTTTGCGGTAATGGTAACACGCATATGCGCCTTAGATGCTCGTTGCGTGATACAATAGCAACGAAAAATAACGAGCGTATTAGAGGATTACAGCATGTCAGCGCAATTCAAGGTGAATGCGGCCAACCCGCGCGTGGTTGCGCATCTTCGCGAGCGATTTGGGCTCCCTGCGTTTATCGCCACCATCATGGCGGGTCGCGGCATTGTGTCTGACGAACAGGTTGAACATTTCCTTCATCCTAGTCTTGATCGTGATTGGCTTAATCCGTATGAGATGCCCGGCATCGGTCCTGTAATCGATGCTCTTGAAACAGCAGTGCGCGAACGCCGTCATGTCGTTGTGTTTGGCGATTTCGATGTCGATGGCGTTTCGGCTACTACGGTGCTTACGCGTGGTTTGCGTGCGCTTGGTGGCTATGCAACACCTTTTATCCCGTTGCGTTTCGAAGAGGGCTATGCATTAACTGAAGCTGCTTATCAGCGTGTAAAAGAGCTGAATCCTGAACTGATTGTTACGGTTGACTGCGGCATTGCTTGTAACGATGCTGTGCAAGCAATCGTGGCCGACGGGGTTGATGTTGTTATTACCGACCACCACGAGCCGCCCGAGGTGTATCCGCAAAATGTTCCGCTTGTAGACCCAAAGACCGACCCTGATTGTCCAAGCTCTATCCTGGCTGGTGTGGGTGTTGCTTTGAAGGTCATTCAAGCGCTTGGTGGGCGCTTTGGGTATCCGCATCTGTGGCGTAGTTACACCGACTTAGCCACGCTAGGAACGGTTGCCGACCTTATGCCTATGCGCGACGAAAACCGTGCTTTAGTGTCAGACGGTTTAGAGCGAATCAACAGTGCTCCACGTCCTTGTTTGGCGGCATTGCTTGGGCAGGCTGGCGTTGCAGGGAAGGCCGTTTCTGCAACTGACCTTAGTTTCTCGCTAATCCCTCGTTTGAATGCAGCAGGGCGTTTGGGCAATGCTCAGGTTGCACTTGATTTATTGATGACCGATGACTTTGATACAGCATGCAAGCTAGCTGCTGAATTAGAAGCAACAAACGATAAGCGTCGCGCAATCGAGGCAGAGCTTTCCGAAGTTGCTCGCGCTAAAGCTGTCGAAGTGTATCACGGTCAGCGTGCGCTTGTGGTGGCTGGCGAAGGCTGGCACGAAGGCGTAAAGGGTATCGTAGCTAGTCGTTTGGTGCATACATATGGTGTGCCATGTTTGCTGTTTACGATTTGTGGTGACGAAGCGCGTGGTTCGGGCCGTACTGTCGGTCAGGTTAACTTATTCAAAGCAGTGGAAAGCTGCGAAGACTTACTAACGCGTTTTGGTGGGCATGAAGCTGCAGTGGGTGTTACGTTGCCCGCTGACAAGCTTGATGCTTTTGCTCAGCGTCTTTGTGAATACATGGACGAACAGCCTGACGACGCCTTCCATCCCTTGGTTGAAATCGATGCCTGCGTGGCACTTGAAGAACTGACTATTGGAAATGTCGAAGCTCTGCAGGCTATGGCGCCTTTCGGGCAAGAAAACCGTGTTCCCTGCTTGCTTGCGCGCAATGTGCTGCTTGCAAATGCGCGCGCGGTTGGTGCGGAAAAGAACCATTTCTCGTGTACGCTTTCTAATGGGCGTTCCAGCGTTGCGGGTATCATGTTCCATTGCTCTGACATCGAGCAGCTTATGCACACGCAAAGCCTGGTAAATGCAGCTTTTGAAGTGCAGATTGATGAATGGCGTGGACGTCGCTCGGTAAAAGCCATGTTGAAGTCGCTTTCACCTGCACAAGCCTGTGCAGCACTCGAAGCTTGCCTTGATCCCTCAAGCTGTCGTTTCGTGTCTGACTTGTATGCAACAAGCGACGAAGAGCTGCTTGATAAACGTCTTGAAAGCCCCGAGGCTATCGAAGCATACGAAGCAGACTGCGCACAAAACCGCGCTGCTTGGGAACGCCGCGCTCAGCTTGAACCCGCTAAACTTGAAGCAGACATCATCCGAGCGCTCATTGGCGATGCGCCGCTTCACGACAAACAGCGCGAAGTGCTTGATTGTCTGAACGCTGGTAAGTCAACCTTATGCGTTATGGCTACAGGCCGCGGCAAGTCACTCATTTTCCATGTACATGCTGCTTGTTGCGCTTTGCGCAACCACACAGCAAGCTTGTTTGTTTATCCGTTGCGTGCGCTTATTGCTGATCAGGCCTTCCATTTAACTCAGTCGTTGGCGCGCTTTGGTATTGTTTCAGCGGTGCTTACAGGTGAATCAACACCCGAAGAACGCCGTAGTATTTACGACGGTTTGGCTGCCGGCGAAATCGATATCGTACTGACCACACCCGAATTCCTTCATTACCACGTTGATAAGCTGGCGCAATCAAATCGAATTGGCTTTGTGGTAATTGACGAGGCGCATCACATTGGTTTGGCGAAGGCGGGTAATAGGTCTTCTTACAATGCCTTTGGCGATGTTATAAGTCGTCTTGGTAATCCATTGGTGCTCGCATTAACGGCAACTGCCAATGGTGTGGCGGCTCGAGATATCGCAACCATTCTGCCTCTTGATACTTGCGTGTTTGATCAGGCAGAACGCAGTAATTTATACGTCGATGATCACCGTGGCATCAAAGCGCGCGAAGATTACCTTGCCAATCTTGTTGCCAGTGGTGAAAAAACCGTCGTGTACGTCAACTCGCGTACAAGTTCGGTGCAGCTTGCGCGTATGTTGCGTCAGAAGGCTCCGCAGATCGCGCTTATGATTGGCTTCTACAATGCGGGGCTTTCGCGTTCCGAGCGTTCGCGTATCGAAGAGCTTTTCCGCACTGGTCATCTTTCGGTATTAATCGCTACCTCAGCCTTTGGTGAAGGCGTTAACATTCCCGATATTCGTCATGTGGTGCTATATCACCTGCCGTATAACGAAATCGAATTCAACCAGATGAGTGGACGTGCGGGTCGCGACGGAGCATCAGCTGGTATTCACTTGCTGTATACGCCCAAAGATGCCGGCATTAATGAAGGTATCCTTGCTGAAACAACTCCTGACCGCGATCGCATGGCGCAGGTTTACCGCGCATTGCGCGATGCCCAGAAGCAAGCAGGTGATGGCTTCTTTACCGCCAGCAACGTCGAAGTGGCTGAACGCGCATCGCAGCATGGTGCACCTGTTTCTCAAGAATCGGCTACCTGTGCAATTGCTGTGTTCCGTGAACTTGGTTTGATTGAAACGCGAACCGCCTTTACTTCAGGTGAAGTTACGCGTTCGGTTCACGTAATTCCGCAAGCTGCAAAGGTTGAGCTTGAAACCAGCGTGCGTTATCGCGAAGGCCTTGATGAACAATCCATCTTCAGCTTCTTTAAGCAATGGGCCTTAGAAGAATCTGCTGAAACTTTAGAGCAGCACGTCCAGCGTCCTATCCTTCCTGGCTGCGCTCTCTAGTCCTCAACCTTTCTTTTTATACTTTTCTACAGCTGGGTACCATTGGTCTGGGGCTTAACGCTGAGTTACTTGGTAATGGTAGAATTACCTGGCCGCATACATACTCGAAGGGAGGGACTGCGCATGGCATACAGAGACATAATCGAAACCGCTGTTGCGCCTGATTCTCGCGAGCATGGGTTTGGTGATAGCGGCGCAAAAACACCAGCCGAACGTTTTGCTGACCTGCAAGAATTAACACGTCCGTATCTTACTGACGAAGAAGAGGACATGCTGGCACGCGCGTTTGCTTTTGCAGATAACGCGCATAAGGGGCAAAAGCGCAAGTCAGGCGAACCTTTTATTGCGCATCCTGTTGAAGTTGCCATCATTTTGGGTGGCCTTCACTTGGATGTCGAAACAATATGCGCAGCCCTGCTGCATGACACTGTTGAAGACACCGATGTTACGCGTGAAGACGTAGTTAAGCTGTTTGGCGAAGACGTCGCTCAGCTGGTCGAAGGTGTAACCAAGATTACTCAGATTGAAGTTGGTACCCTAACCGATGAACAGGCAGCCACCATTCGTAAGATGCTGGTGGCAATGAACAAAGATATTCGCGTTATTGTTATTAAACTGGCTGACCGCCTACATAACATGCGCACGTTGGGCAGCCTGCGCGAAGATCGTCGCATTTATAAGTCACGCGAAACGCTGGAAATCTATGCGCCTATCGCGCATCGCTTGGGCATCAGCTCTATCAAGTGGGAACTTGAGGACTTGTCGTTCTTCTATCTAGAACCGACGAAGTACAAGCAAGTTGCCAACATGATTTCAGGTAGCCGCGCCGAGCGCGAGGCTTACCTGGATGAAGTTATTAATGTCCTCAAAACTGAAATGGATAAGGTGGGTATCGACGCCCAAGTTGTTGGTCGTCCAAAGCATCTGTATTCCATCTATCAGAAGATGACGAAGAAGGACAAAGACTTCTCCGAGATTTACGACCTTATCGCCGTGCGTCTTATCGTGCCGTCGGTTAAGGATTGCTATTCAGCGCTGGGTGCGGTGCATACCATTTGGCATCCTATGCCAGGGCGCTTTAAAGACTACATTGCTATGCCGAAGTACAACATGTATCAATCGCTGCATACAACGGTTATTGGTCCTGCTGGACGCCCGCTTGAAGTGCAGATTCGTACCGAAGAAATGCACCAGCAAAGCGAATTTGGTGTGGCGGCGCACTGGCTGTACAAGGAAGGTGCGCGTAAGGGTAAGGGTTCAGGTGCATTTGAAGAGCAGCTTGCTTGGTTGCGTCAGATGGTTGACTGGTCCGATGAAACTCAGGATTCACGTGAATTCTTGAAAGACTTGAAGGTCGACCTGGACGAACAGGAAGTTTATGTCTTTACGCCGAAGGGCGATGCTAAAAGCTTGCGTAAGGGTTCGACGCCTGTCGATTTTGCGTACGCCATTCATACCGAAGTGGGCAATCATTGCGTGGGCGCAAAGGTGAATGGCCGCATTGTGCCGTTGACGTATGAACTTCAAATGGGTGACCGCGTAGAAATTCTGACGCAGAAGAGTGCTACCCCGTCGCGCGGCTGGCTCAACATCGTAAAAACGCCTTCTGCGCGTTCAAAGATCCGAAACTACTTCTCGAAGATTACGCGTGGCGATGACTTGCAAGAAGGTCATGATCGCTTGCAGCGTGAAATGCGTAAACATGGCATGGGTATTTCGAATGCTCAGTCTACGCGTGCTATTAAATCGGTTGCGGAATCGTTGGGTTACAAAGCCGATGACGATATGTTGGTTGCAATTGGCACTGGCAAAGAAAGCGCTCAGCATGTTGCTAATCGTCTTCTGAAGTTGTTGGTTGATCGCGCGACCGAAGAAGCAAGCAAGCCCGAACTTGGCCAGTCAGTCATGTCCACTGGCAAGATGCCTCCGATGCTTACCAGTGTTACGCGCCCCAAGCGTCATGAAACGCACAGTTCGTCAGGTGTGGTCGTACGAGGGCTCGACGATGTATTAGTGCGCCTTTCACGTTGCTGTAACCCAGTGCTAGGCGATGACATTATTGGCTTTGTAACGCGCGGTCGTGGTGTGTCGGTACACAGGCGCGACTGTCCGAATGCGGCCGACCTTATGAAAGAACCCGAGCGTATTATTGAAGTTGGCTGGGAACGCGAGCCAAGTGCGGTAACCACGTTCCGTATCGAGGTTTACATTGAAGCAATGGATCGCCTGAATTTATTGCGCGACATCATCGTGGCTTTGTCGGAAGAGGGTGTAAACGTACTGAATTCATCATCGGCTACCGGTCGTGATGGCATTGTGCGTATGCGCTATTTGTTCCAGGTGTCTGATGTGGGTCATGTTGACGATATCCTGGCGCGTATCTTGGATGTTGATGGCGTGTTTGAAGCGCGCCGTATGTTCCCAGGCGAATATGTGGGGAGTCGAAAGTGATTCGTTCAGTAAAAGGCACCTGTGTGCCCATCGAATACTTGGTATTAGGTCCTATCGAAAACAACGTGTATATCGTGGATGATGGCTCGGCTTGCTTTGTTGTAGACCCATCGTGCCATGCTGATCGCATAATGGCAGCGCTTGGTAATCGCAAGCTTGATGCCATTGTTATTACGCACGGTCATTGGGACCATACAGGGGCTGCCGCTGAACTACGTGAAGCAATGGGTGCTCCTGTGATTGCCAGCAAAGAAGACACGCCAATGATTACAGGTTTGGGTGGCGAACCGCGTCATAGGAGTTTGGTCAAACCTTGCGTGGTTGACCGTACAGTTGAAGACGGGGAAACCCTAGAAATTGGCAATATGAAATGGCAGGTTATTGCTACGCCTGGTCATACGCCAGGTGGTCGCTGCTTTTTCTTAGAGCCAGCTGAAGGTCAAGGTGGTGCGCCTGTTCTGTTTTCTGGCGACACGCTGTTTGCCGGAACGCATGGGCGCGTTGACTTCCCTGAAAGCGATCCTGCTGCCATGGTTGCTTCGCTTAAACGCTTAGCACAGCTTCCAGGCGAAACTGTCGTGCTTCCTGGTCACAACGGCTTTTCTACCATCGCGCGCGAACAGCGCTGGTTGTAGTTTATTCGGCGAAATCTTCGGGTGAAACATCATCGAGGAAGGCTTTGAAGTCCTCGACAATAGCCTCTTCGTCAAAGGGTTGGTTGAAGAGGTAAGGAAACGATGCGCGTTCTAGCACGTCTTCGTCGATGTAGATAGGACACCCTTGACGCAAAGCCAATGCAATGGCATCAGAGGGGCGTGCATCTAAGTCAATCAGGCGGCCGTGTTGGGTAAGGCACAAGCGCGCATAGAAGGTGCCTTCTTTCACGTTGTTGATAAGTACGTGGTCGACGCGGGTATCAAGATTGGTTAATGCGTCAAGCATTAAATCGTGTGTCATGGGGCGAGTGAACTTGGCATTTTCAAGCACGGTGCCTAAGCCCAATGCTTCGCTAGGGCCAACGCAAATAGGAACCACGCGCGACTTACCTTCGCTTGTTGGTTCTTCGATTGGCTGCAAGACAAGAAACGAGGGCGACCCCATTCCCGTCACGATTAATGTCAGTACTTTCAGTTCAACCATAAATGCATTCTACCGCATTCAAATTACACGCTTTGTTCGATAGCTTATATGCCGTCGCGCTGTTATGATTGGAAGCGAGAAACAAGGCGCTTTAACTTCACTTTAATCATACCTGTGCGTCACTCAGTAGCATTATCGATTCATACGTAAAACGGGGCCTCTGACATGGCGTTTGTTCATTTGCATAACCATACTGAATATTCGATTCTTGACGGCATGACGCATGTGAAAGACATGGTGCGTCGCGCTGCCGAACTTGATATGCCTGCGGTGGCTATTACCGACCATGGCGTTATGAGTGGCGTGCCTGAATTGTGTGACGCTTGCGTTGCCGTGGAAAAGGAAACGGGTAAGAAAGTTAAGCCTATCTACGGCTGCGAAGTGTACTTCACGACCGATGGTGAGCTTTCGCGCGACGGCAAGCCGCGCTTGTATCACATGGTTCTGCTTGCGAAAACCAACGAAGGCTATCACAACCTGCTAAAGCTGGTTAGCGAATCGCATGTTGATAACTACTATTACAAGCCGCGCACTACGTTTGCTCAGCTGCAAAAGTACGGTGCTGGCGTTATCGGCACTACAGCTTGCATTGCAGGTATCGTGCCGCGCTTGCTTGATAACCGTCAGTTTGAAGATGCGTGCGAATGGGCGCGTAAG
>JAZQRZ010000045.1:0-10143 GCA_045629845.1 Eggerthellaceae bacterium
ACGCACATAGCGAATCGGCGGCAGTACAACTAGCCACACGATGTAAGCCACAATCATGCAAACAGCAAGAATCGCAAACAAAATGGGGGCGATGCCTTCGACTAAAAGAGCAATAGGAATGATGCACGCAACCGCGCAGAGGCCAATAAACGTAATCCAAATTGCATCGTTAATACGCCAGACCGACTTTACGCGCGGATCAAGCTGATTTGCTGGTAATTCTTTCATAACTTCTATCCTTCTTCCTTAGAATGCACCAGTTGCTGCGTCACCAAATTTTGGCTCGTCAAGAGACTCGGGCACGCCTTCGCCAGCAGCATCAACCTCAGTCGTTTCTTCGGCATCGTAATCAGCATCGGCGACTGCATTTGCATCGCCAAACACCTTAACGTCTTCACGACCAAGCATTTCTGCAGCCATTTCGCGCAGCTTGTACTTCATGACTTTCTTGGCAGCGTTCTCGGGGAACTCGTCAACAAAGAACACGTGCTTGGGTACCTTATAACGAGCCATGCGCTCGATGCCGTATTGACGCACCGATTCCATGGTCAGCGCTTCGCCTTCTTCGTCGGGGCGACGTTTTACGAAAGCAACGACGATTTCGCCGTATTTCTCGTCGGGCGCACCCACAACCTGAACGTCAAGCACACCAGGCATGGTCAGGTAGAAGTTTTCAACTTCGAGCGGGTAAATGTTTTCACCACCACGAATAATCATGTCTTTCGTACGACCAACAATGTGGTAGTAGCCGTCTTCGTCCATGATGGCTAAGTCGCCCGAATGCAGGTAACCATCTTTGTCGATAGCCTGGGCCGTGGCTTCGGGCATCTTGTAATAGCCCTTCATCACGTTATAGCCCTTGCAGCAAATTTCGCCAGGCTCGCCAACTTCGCATTCGCGACCATTGGCCACGTTCACGATTTTCACCGCAATCGGAGGATGGCGACGACCAATCGTTGTGCACTTACGCTCCTGCGTATCACTTGCAGATGTCTGCGTGAATACGGGTGAAGTTTCGGTTAGGCCATAGCAAATCGTAATGTCGCGCATGTACATGCGATCAACGACTTCAGCCATGGTTTCGGGCGGACAAGGGCTGCCTGCCATGATGCCTGTATGCAAGCTGGTCAGGTCAAACTTGTCGAAGTCGGGGTGATTCAGTTCGGCAATATACATAGTAGGTACGCCATACACTGCCGTTGCGCGTTCCTTATGAATAGCCTGCAGCACCAGACCGGCGTTGAATTCTTCCACGATAACCATGCTGGCACGATGCGTCAGATTAGCCATAACGCCAAGTACGCAACCAAAGCAATGGAAGAACGGAACTGGCAAGCACACGCGGTCTTCGCTGGTCAGCTTCTGGCCTTCACCAATATAGAAGCCGTCGTTCAAAATGTTGCGGTGTGTCAGCATGACACCCTTGGGGAAGCCTGTGGTGCCCGATGTGTACTGCATCATAACAACGTCGCGGTTCGTAAACTTAGCTTCGGCGTCGCGCAGCAACTGATCGTCGGCGAATTCACCCAGCAACAACAACTCGGGCACACTATAGAAGCCACGATGCTTCTCTGGACCCATGTAAATCAGGTTCTTCAGGAACGGATACTCGGTTGTATTCAGATGACCACGCGGCTGCGTCAGCGATTCAGGTACCAAGCCGCGAACCGTTTCGACATAGTCAACATCACGATAGGCATCAACGATGCAAAGAGCCTTCATGTCAGATTGCTTCAACACGTAATCAAGCTCGTGGCTCTTATACACCGGGTTCATGGTGACCATAATGATGCCCACCTTGGCGGTGGCATACATAAACGACAGCCAGTCGGGAATGTTACGCGCCCACACGCCCAGCTTGTCACCGGGTTCCATACCAATAGTCAGCAATGCCTTTGCTAACTTGTCGGTACGCTCGTCAAACTGCTTGTAGGTCCACAACAAATCGCGATCGGGGTAAGCCACGAAACGATGATCGGGATCAATGGCTACCATATCGCGGAAGTATTCGCCGATAGTCTTTTCAGAATGCAGCTCGTAATCATCGCTGCCTGGTTCGCCACGATAAACTGTTGGGTCCAGCGTGGTTTCCATGGGCCAGCCATACTTTTCGTTGTCGGCCAACACTCGAGGGTCATACCCCGAAGGATCGATGCCTTCAGGAATCTTATGCTTAAACGTTGTCATAGTTATTTCCTTGTGCCTCTTACATCCTACAGAGGGGTGTAAACCACAGCCAAGAATTTGGCGTTCTGATTGTCATGAGCACGAACCTGATGCGGAACAACAGAGTCGTAATAAATCGATTCACCCGGACCCAGTACATATACGTGACCGTTTGCACCCTGACCGTATTCGATTTCGATTTCGCCTTCCAGGCCATACAGGAACTCTTCGCCTTCGTGACCCTTCAGCACATGATCCATTTCGCCGCTGGGCGTAATAGTAATAATGAAGGGGTCAATGTGACGGCTGGGACGACCCGATGCCAGGCTGAAGTAATTCAGGTCGCCTGCGTCGCTGGTGGTACCAAATGCACGCACGACAGTACCAGCATCCATGCTTTCAGCATCGGTGAAGACGGGGCCAATTTGCGCATCATCGTCAGTCAGTGTACCCAGACGAACACCTAAAGCACGCGTCAGCTTAATAAGCGGAGCCAGCGAAGAAGCTGCTTCGCCACTTTCCAGGTCTTCGATAATCTTTACTTCAAGACCCGAGCGCTCTGCCAGTTCTTCAACTGTTAAGCCATGAGCCACGCGCAAGGTGCGAATCTTGCCACCCATCTTGTTTTCGTCTGCCATCGTTCAGTTCTCCTTGTCTATTACTAAAAACGTACTCGATTATAAACGTTCATTCGCTGTTCAACGTACGCCTGACATGTGCTTCATCAGGCGAGCATTTCCTAACTTACTCGCTCATCTTTCTATTCACTGCGCTAATTAGACCTCGAATGGAAGCAGTCACAATGTCGTGGTGTTCGCCAACGCCCCATACGATGCCACCATCTGAGCCAGTAATACCCACATACGCTGCGGCTCGACTGGTGGAACCTTCATCCAAAGCGTGCTCGGTATACACTTCGATGTGCACGCTTACACCAACTTTGCGCAGCGCGTCCACCACCGCATTCAAGCGACCATTGCCTTGACCAAACACGCTAATTGTTTCGCCATCTACGTCAAACAAAGCCGAAGCGGTAAACGTTAAATTGTCCGCTGAACGCGAGAAGTGGAAATCCAAAAGCTTCACGTGGTCGATGCGATTCACGTATTCATTCTGGAAGAATGCATTAATCTCGCTCGGAACAAGCTCTTTGTGGTCAGCGTCCGAAGCGGTCTTTAACAGGTGGCTAACTTCTTCACGCAGCTTCGGCGGCAACTGATAGCCGAAGTTCTTTTCCAGAACAAAGCTGATGCCACCCTTACCCGACTGGCTATTAATACGAATGACATCTGTTTCGTAATGACGCGACACGTCTGCCGGGTCAATCGGCAAGTACGGGCAAGCCCAGTGTTCAGGGTCATGTTCTTCGCGCCATGCCAAGCCTTTTGCAATAGCATCCTGATGCCCACCCGAAAACGCTGCGAACACCAGCTGACCCGCATAAGGGCGACGCGGCTCAACCTCCATCTTGGTAACGTGCTCATATTCGTCAACAATATGCGGCAAGTCATGCAAATCAAGCTGCGGGTCAACGCCCTGGGAAAACAAATTCATAGCCAGCGTGACAAGGTCGACGTTTCCTGTGCGCTCGCCATTTCCAAACAGCGTGCCTTCTACGCGATCGGCACCTGCCAGCAACCCCAGCTCTGCGCACGCCACGCCTGTTCCGCGGTCATTATGCGGATGCAAACTAAGCTCTACCGCATCGCGGTATTTCAAATTCCTGTGCATGTATTCAACCTGCTGGGCAAACACATGAGGACTGCTCATTTCCACTGTGGCAGGCAAATTAATGATGGCTTTGCGCTTCGCTGCTGGCTGCCAAACATCCAGCACTGCATTGCATACCTCAAGCGCATATTCAGGCTCGGTAGCTGTAAAGCTTTCGGGACTGTATTCAAAACGATAGTTGCTATGACCAGCTTCGTCAGTCAGCTTTTTCAGCAGCTTTGCACCTTCGATTGCCATCTGCTTCACTTGCTGGCGATTGGTATGAAACACCTGCCGACGCTGAGCAGCGCTTGTTGAGTTGTACACATGCACAATAACGGGCGACTCGCACCCTTCAAGCGCCTCAAGCGTACGACGAATAATGCGCTCGCGCGCTTGGGTAAGCACCTGAATCGTAACGTCTTCAGGAATTAAGTTGCGTTCTATCAGTGTGCGACAAAACTCAAATTCTGTTTCGTTTGCCGCAGGAAAGCCTACTTCGATTTGCTTAAACCCGATTTCAACGAGCAGACGAAAGAACGTCAGCTTTTCGTCGAGTGTCATTGGAACAATAAGTGCCTGATTGCCATCACGCAAATCGACGGAGCACCACTGAGGTGCGCGTGAAATATGGTCGCGACGTACCCAATCGTAGCAAGGCTCGGGAGGCAAAAAGTACCCGCGGCCGTACTTGGTATATGCTGGCATGCTAGTCATGGCCTCTAATCTTCTTTCATGTACCACGTTAAAACGAAAGCCACACTTTGGTTTTAACTACAACGAAACCTTTTCTTCGTGATTTTAAACGGTCGCCAACCACACGAAGAAGAACCGGCGTGGGGATTTATAAGGCGCGGACCCGCAATCAAGAAAGACGCGAGCGCGCCTAGATAAGGAGCAGGCCAAGAAGAAGATTGTTGGAAAGAAGGCACGCAGAAGCGGGGGTTATACCCTGCGATTGAAAAGAACTATGTTCACGTGCGTTCATCATACTGATGCGTTAGTATAATCATTTCTCAAACGCAAAGCGAGAAAAAATATGAAACGAGGACACCATGCCAATCCGTATTCCTGACGCGCTGCCCGCGACCGACCTGCTGGCACAGGAAAATATCTTCGTTATGACGGAGTATCGCGCTATGCATCAGGACATACGTCCACTGCGCGTGGTGTTACTTAATTTAATGCCGACTAAAATTGCCACCGAAACGCAAATCTTGCGTAAGCTTTCGAATACGCCCCTTCAAATTGAAATCACGCTTCTGCGTATGGCAAGTCACAGCGCAAAGAATGTTTCGGAACAGCACCTGGAAGACTTTTATCGCACCTTTGAAGACATCCTACATGAGCACTTCGACGGCATGATTATCACTGGCGCTCCTGTCGAACTGCTCGACTTCGAGGAAGTCGACTACTGGCCCGAGTTGTGCCGCATTATGGATTGGTCACGCACGCACGTGCATTCCACGTTGCACATTTGCTGGGGCGCACAAGCAGGTATCTATTACCATTACGGCGTGCAAAAGCACGAACTGCCGAAAAAGATGTCTGGCGTTTTCGAGCATCGTCAAATCGAAGCAAAGCTTACGTCGCCGCTTCTACGAGGCTTCGACGATCGCTTCTGGGCGCCTCACTCGCGCTATACCGAAGTACGCGCTGAAGATATCGACGCTCATCCTTTGCTTGAACTGCTGGCGGTTTCTGACGAAGCTGGCGTGTACGCAGCGAAAAGCATCGACAGCCGTCACTTCTTCATCTTTGGTCATCCTGAATACGACCGCGCCACGTTGAACGGCGAATACGAACGTGACCTGGGTCGCGGAATCGACATCGAAATGCCCGCGCACTACTACCCCAATGACGACCCCAGCAAAGAACCGCAGTCGAATTGGCGCGCACATGCACAGTTGCTATACACAAATTGGCTGAACTACTACGTCTACCAGACCACGCCTTACGATATCCGTCTAGCCGGTAAAGAAAACAACGACGAAACCCCTGCGCCTGCAGCAAAAGCTTCTGCGCCCGCAGAGTCAAAGTATGTCGAACGCGAAGATGACGACGGCTACGACCCCTGGTCTGACCGCCGCGAAGAAACACCTCTCTTCGAACCCGACCCTTGGCGATAGGGTAAGGTCGCCCGAACTATCTGAGGCTGTGACGAGCGCAGGCGAGGCGGGAGCGGGGACTGTTTGGGCGTGCGTAGCACGCGAGTTCCGCAGCTGCCGAGCCGAGAGCGAGGAACGGTTAGCCGAGGCTTGTTCGGGCGACCTTACCCTATCGCCAAAAGATTAACTTCGAAGAAAACGTTCCCACCAGGCACGAGAAGCGAGGCCGGTCGAGGCAAGCATATCAAGCATGCGGTTTTGTTCTTCAGGGCTCATGTGACGGAACTCATCCTTCATGCGCTCTTGCATAGCTTGAGGGTTGCGCTGCATTTCTGCGAGCATATCTTGCATGTCGCCCATTTCGGACAAATCACCAAGTTGCGAAAAATCAAAATCGCCAAAGCCGCCTTTGCCGGCTGCGCCATAAGCACCCATATCGCCTAAACTCATACCACCAATGCTGCCAATACCAAGCGAACCCATTGAATTAAGTGCGGTTCCTAAGCCGATACCTGTATTTGAGCCTGATGAAACCTTTGCTGCATCAGGGCGAGGGAAATCAAGGCGATACAATTCTTCAAGCAAGGCATTGAATGCTGCGGGTGCATCGCTTCCACCCTTTGATGAAACGGCAAACACATCTTCTTTGAACACCGTGTTTATCGTCCAGCGACGACTGCCCGGGGCTGTAGTATCGCCATACGATTCTTCCCAGCTAAATACGCCAAGCTCTTGCAAAGCATCTTTAAAACGCTGCGCGACATCAAGAGGTACTTCGCGCGTGAACTGCGACGTTGGATTTGAAGCCGATCCTTTTTCGACATGCAGTTCGTACATGCCACTTTCCTGCGCCTTCATGCGAAACGCTGTTCGTGGGCGCTTATCAGCAATCAACGTGAATGAAAAGCTATGAAACGGCAGGGGTTTTTCTTCGGTCATGGCAGCCTCATTTCGTCTTTATGTTTTCAGTCTACCATCCGCCAAGCGCTACCCATCAAATGCGTAACACATCAGCAGAAGACTGCCCCTTCCCACCATATTTACAAGTAGAACGGTATACTTACCCTCATGGCTCATCTATCTAACATCGAAGGTGCAACGATGGAAGGCAAGCTGCCTGAAGTGCGGCTAGCCAACACTCCGTTTCGCGTTGTTTCACCTTACGAACCAGCAGGCGATCAGCCGCAAGCTATTGCCGAATTGGCTGAAGGCGTGGAAAAAGGCCTGCGCTATCAAACTCTTCTTGGCGTAACAGGCAGTGGCAAAACCTTCACGATGGCTAAAACCATCGAAGCGGTTCAAAAGCCCACGCTAGTTATGGCTCCCAACAAAACGTTGGCCGCCCAGCTGGCTGCCGAATTGAAGGAGTTCTTCCCCGATAACGCAGTGGTGTACTTCGTAAGCTACTACGATTACTACCAGCCTGAAGCATACGTTCCTGCGTCCGATACGTTTATCGAAAAAGACGCAAGCATTAATGAAGAGGTTGAAAAGCTGCGCCATGCAGCAACCTCGGCCCTGCTTAGTCGGCGCGACATTATTGTGGTTGCCTCGGTTAGCTGCATTTACGGCATTGGTAGCCCTATGGATTACGCCGGCATGGCAGTCTTTCTTGATAAGCAAGTTGCTGCTGATCGCGACGATGTCATTCATGACCTTATCGACATTCAGTACGACCGAAACGACTACGAACTAGCACGCGGAACCTTCCGCGTGCGCGGAGACGCACTTGATATTTTCCCACCCTACGCTGACAACCCTGTACGCGTCGGTTTTTGGGGTGACGAAATCGAAGAGATTGCCGAAATTGACAACGTTACGGGCGAAGTGTTGAACACCTACGAAGCGCTGCCCATCTGGCCGGCTTCGCATTACGTTACAGCGCGCCCGAAACTCGAACACGCGCTGACCACCATCCAAGAAGAACTGCGCGAACGTTTGCAGCAATTCAAGCAAGAAGGCAAATTACTTGAAGCAGAACGCTTAGAGATGCGCACGAATTATGACTTGGAAATGCTGGAAACCATGGGCTTCTGCAGTGGCATCGAAAACTATTCACGCCACCTGGATGGCCGCAATCCTGGCGAACCGCCCTATACGCTGATTGACTATTTCCCCAACGACTTCTTGTGCATTATCGACGAGTCGCACGTTACCGTACCGCAGATTCGCGGCATGCATGAAGGCGACCGCTCACGCAAGATTACCTTGGCAGAACATGGCTTCCGCCTGCCAAGCTGCTTGGATAACCGCCCGCTGCGTTTCGATGAATTCGAAAGTCGAGTACCGCAGTTTATTTATGTTTCGGCTACACCAGGTGACTACGAAATTAATGTAGAACAGGCGCGCGTCGAACAGATTATTCGACCAACCGGCCTGCTTGATCCTGAAATTGTCGTACGGCCCATCGTGTCGCAAATCGATGACGTAATTGATGAAGTGCAACTACGTGCCGAGCGCCAAGAGCGCACGCTGATTACCACCTTAACTAAGAAGATGGCCGAAGATTTAACTGACCACCTGCTTGACCGTGGCATCAAGGCACGCTACATGCATTCCGACATCGCAACGCTTGAACGCGTCGAAATACTGCGCGACTTACGCTTGGGAAAGTTTGACGTGCTAGTTGGCATCAACCTACTGCGCGAAGGCCTTGACCTTCCCGAAGTATCGCTGGTTGCGATTCTTGATGCAGATAAAGAAGGCTTCTTGCGCAACCACCGTTCGCTCATTCAGACGATTGGACGTGCTGCTCGTAACGTTAGCGGCCAAGTCATTATGTACGCCGACAAGCTTACTGACTCTATGCGAACCGCCATCGAAGAAACGCAACGTCGCCGCGCACTGCAGATGCAATTCAATGAAGAACATGGCATCGAACCGCAAACGATTCGTAAAGCCGTTAATGACGTTCTTGGCTTCGTAACTGAAGATTCTCAAGGACTAACGGCAGAAGAAATCAACAAGGAACTAGCCGCACTTTCACGCGAAGAAGTTCTGCGCATCATTTCAAGCATGGAAGACGAAATGGCTCTTGCTTCGCGCAACATGGACTTCGAGCAAGCCGCTCATCTACGCGACCAAGTAGTTAAGTTGCGAGCAAGCATCGAAGGCAGCGACGAACAAGACGTGCTGGCAAACATGAAGAAGCAAGCGCGCAAAGGCAGTGCCTACGGTAATCGCAAACACGCCGCCTATGGCGGTAGCCGCAGATCTTAAGGTGCGAGGTAAGCTCTATGTCGTTTGCCTCAGTTCTTGATAAGTACTGCATCGCAGTCGACTGCACCAATCACGATTTAGCTGAGCTTTGCGGTATTTCACCATCTGCCGTTTCACGGTATCGCCGTGGCGAGCGCACACCTGATGCGTCAAACAATGTCACTCAATCACTCGCAGCAGGCTTGGCAACATTGTCACAAAACAACAAAACGATAGACGCACTTTCTTCTAGTGAAATACTAAAAGAGTTCGAAGCAGAGCTAACAGCTTCACAAATGGTGGGCATGGATTTTCAAGCGCGTCTGAATGCGCTTATGGATTTAGGAGGCATTCACAACGCTGAAGTGGCTGAAGTTACTAGAGTTGACCCCTCATACGTTTCGCGCATACGAAGAGGACAGCGTTCTCCTGCAAACATCACCGATTTTGCTCGACCTTTTTCGCATCTTGCTGCGCGTCACTTTCTTGATTGCGACCTATTGGACGATTTTGTAAAGCTCGTTGAAATCCCTGACCTAGAGGATGAATACCCCGACTGGGATATTCACGATGAAGAAGTAATTGCCGACATTATTGAAATCTGGCTTACAGGCAGCCAAATCGTGGATGCCGACATGGCCAAAATGAAAGAATTGCTCACCTGGTTTGACAAAACCGATTTCAGCTCTTGGTTGCATTACAGCACTGACGACTGCGAAGAAGCGCCTGAGCCACCAAAACCACTTGCTCGTTTCTATTACGGTCTTGGAGGAATGCGTTCAGCCGAACTTGATTTCTTGTCTATGGCTGCAAAGCATCACGTCTGCAATCTTTTACTCAGTAGCGATATGCCCTTATTAAAGATTGAGCCCGGCTCAGCCTTTTTGCAAAAGTACCGTAATAGGGTCTTAAACATTTTGCGTCAGGGTGCGTATATCCAGGTAATCTATAATGTCGAGCG
>JAZQRZ010000046.1:0-13727 GCA_045629845.1 Eggerthellaceae bacterium
CATCGTGATAATAGCGATCAACTTCAATACTGAAACCTTCGGCACTCATGCGGTCAACACCAAGACCAAATACCGTATCTTGAATGCTTGCATCGCTTGTTACCACCAGCACTTCAAAGCCATTTTCGCGACCTTCATGTGCCAGTTTTTCAATGACCTTGTCAGCAGAACTACCCGCAGGCGAAAAGACAACGCTAACGCCGCCAACCTTCTGCTCTTCGCCCGTCGATTCAGCATTTCCCCCGCCATCAAACACGACGGTTGCTTTGTATTCGTAACCAGAGAAGTGCACCACATCATTGATGAGCATTTCGCGTGCACGATTAAACCAATCATGATCATAATCAGGCATGTCAAGCGACACGTTTTTATAACGACTGCCTGAACGCAGTACGTTAAAGCCATCAACGATTAGTATGCGCTTGCGGTCTTTCACGTTGTCCCAGTTCTAGGTTACACCTACACCAGCAAGCTTAAGACCAGTTCTGACGCAGCCACTCGTACATGCAAGCAGTTGCAGACTGAGCAACATTAAGCGACTC
The DNA here is from genome assembly GCA_045629845.1 of Eggerthellaceae bacterium. Classification (GTDB taxonomy): domain Bacteria; phylum Actinomycetota; class Coriobacteriia; order Coriobacteriales; family Eggerthellaceae; genus UBA9715. The sequence continues at coordinate 543 of JAZQRZ010000046.1, forward strand.
GACATTGCCAAGCATGGGAAGACGACCAGCCATATCGCAATTCTCGAGCACCAAATGCGACACGCCTTCGCTTTCGTTGCCCAATACCAGGACAATCTTGCCCTTCAAGTTGACATCCCACAGTTCGTTTGAAGAATGCTCGGTTGCAGCACAAACCCAGAAGCCTTCCTTCTGGAAGCGATTAAGAGCGTTAACAATATTTGAAGTTTGAGCAATGGGCAGATGAGCCACCGCGCCCGCCGAGCTTTTGTACGTGGAAGCTTCAACGCGCGCACTACGCTTGTTGGGAATAACAAGACCCGATGCTCCTACTGATTCGGCACTACGAATAATGGCACCCAGATTGCCCGCATCAGTCAGGTGGTCACATACAACGACCAGAGCACGGCCATCGTGCTCGTCAGCATATGCCTGAGCATCGCCAACAATATCGCCAATGCCCTTGTACGGGAACGGCTGTGTTTCGGCCATAACACCTTGATGGCTGCCACGGGCTGATTTCTGATCCAGTTCTGCGCGCGGCACTTCGATAACTGCAACGTTGCGCTGACGCGCTTTGCGCAGAATATCTTCAATCATCGGCTCGCGCTTTGCATTATCGGCAAGCAGAATCTTTTTCAATGGAACATCAGTCTTGAGCGCCTCGATAACCGGACGCTTTCCCTCTACGTAATCAGCCATGTGCTCTCCTGATTTCATAATGCGGAAAAGGATGTGGCCTTTCCCGCATTTTCTTAATCAAACAACGCGTCAAAAGCACCAAACCCAGCTTCATGCTTGAAATCGACGCGGTTTGCAAATCGCAGCAATTCTGCCACGGCATCCAAGCTGACATCGCGCTTCTGGCCAGTGCGGCGCAGCTTAATTTCTACATTGCCTTCTGCCAGACCACGTTTACCAACAATGACCTGGACGGGCCAGCCAATAAGATCGGCATCAGCAAACTTAACACCAGCACGTTCAGAGCGATCATCAAGCGCAACTTCGATACCAGCGTTTGCCAAATCGTTTGCCAGCTTTTCAGCAGCAGGCTGAACCAAATCATCACCCACCACCAGCGGCAGGATGCACACATGCGCTGGCGCCACCGACAGAGGCCAACAAATACCATTCTCATCGTGATATTGTTCGACGATTGCAGCCAGGGAACGCGTAACGCCAACACCATAGCAACCCATAATGAAGGGCTTTTCGCTGCCATCTTCGTCCATGAAGTAAGCGCCCATGCTTTCGGAATACTTGGTACCCAGCTGGAAAACCTGCGACACTTCGATACCACGCGCACCCGAAAGCGGCAGACCGCATTCGGGGCACTTGTCGCCTGGCTTTACCTGACACAAGTCTGCCCATTCGTCGACTTGGAAGTCCGTGCCCAAGCGAGCACCCACATAGTGGAAGCCATCTTCGTTTGCGCCAACAGCCCACTGAGTGCTAGTCTGCAGGTTCTTGTCAGCAATAACACGCACCCCTTCTGGCAGACCAACAGGACCCATCGAACCCTTGAACAGACCCGCCTTAATCATTTCTTCGTCGGTCAAAAACTCAAAGCCTGGAACCACACGATTTGCTTTGATGTCGTTCAGTTCGTGGTCACCCGGAATAAAGAAGACAATGATGTTGCCTTCAGCATCCTTACCCGAAAGCGCCTTTGCGCATGAAGTTTCAGGAATATCAAGGAACGTAGCCAGTTCTTCAATCGTGTGAACACCCGGCGTTTCAATCTTTTCCATAGCATCACGCTGATAAGTAGTTACTTCGCAGATACACTCGCCCGCTTCAGCGTCGGCAGCATAGCCACAGGTGCAATGTACGATTTCGGCTTCACCTGCTTCGGCAAGCGCCATGAATTCAGTGGTAACCTTGCCACCAATCTGACCCGAGTCGGCTTCAACAGCACGCCACTTCAGACCCATGCGATCGCACATGCGTGCATAAGCTTCGCTAGTTTCGTCGTAAGTCTTTTGCAAAGATTCCTGTGTTGCATGGAAGCTGTAGCCGTCTTTCATCATGAATTCGCGGCTGCGCATCAGGCCAAAACGCGGACGAATTTCATCGCGGAACTTAACCTGCGTTTGATACAGATACACAGGCAGTTCTTTATAGCTGCGCAGTTCGTTGCGCACAATGCTGGTAATTAACTCTTCATGCGTGGGCCCAAGGCAATATTCAACGCCGTGACGATCGGTCATGCGCGCTAATTCGGGGCCATAATCATCCCAGCGACCAGACTCGTGCCAAATTTCAGCAGGCTGAACAAACGGCATAAGAATCTGCTCGGCGCCAATGTTATCCATTTCTTCATTAACAATGGCTTCTACCTTGTTCAACACGCGCATGCCTAACGGCAAAAACGAATACAGACCTGCAGCGTTTTTGCGCATCATGCCCGCACGCAGCAGCAAACGATGGCTGGCCAACTCTGCGTCGGACGGATCCTCCTTCAGCGTCGGCGCATACATCCTGCTCATGCGAAGAATGTTCGTCATTTCAGTTTCGTCCTCTCCTTGTAATGCAAAAAGATTTGACCCTTTACCGCATTACAGCTTTCCAATTTCTTCCATCAACGCGTCCACAATGTTGGCTTCGTCAACCTTGCGAACGACTTCTCCCTTTACAAACACAGCACCCGACCCTGCGCCACAAGCAACACCGATGTCGGCATCGCGCGCTTCGCCAGGGCCGTTAACTACACAGCCCATGACAGCTACCTTAACCGGAGCTTTCACAGAACGCAGGCGCTGTTCAACCTGCCCGGCCAATTCTATCAGGTTAACCTGACAACGGCCGCAAGTTGGACAACTTATGATTTCGGGACCACGGCGACGCAAATCAAGCGCTGCCAACAAAGTCCAACAGGCGCGAATCTCGTTAACAGGATCGTCGGTCAACGAAATGCGCATGGTATCGCCAATGCCTTCTTCAAGAAGAATGCCCAGACCACTGGCTGATTTAATAACGCCCTGGAACTGCGTACCAGCCTCGGTAACACCAATGTGAAGCGGAATATGCGGAATGCGCTGCGCCAGCAAACGATACGTACGCACCGTTGTCATAACGTCGTGAGCCTTTGCCGAAACAACCAAATCAGTAAACCCATTTTCCTCACAGAAATCAGCATACTGAGCCGCCGATGTTGCAAGTTTTTCAGGCAGAGTAAGATCAGCGCGAGCTGCAAGCTCTTGATCAAGTGAGCCAGCATTTACGCCAATACGAATGGGAATATGCGCTTCACGCGCGGCATCCAGCACAGGAATCGTTGCTTCAAGGCCGCCAATATTGCCCGGATTAATGCGAAGCTTAGCCGCACCGCGCTTAGCAGCTTCTATGGCAATGATGGGGTCAAAATGCACGTCAGCAACAACAGGTAATGGCGATGCGGCGCATACCGCTTCGAACGAATCAAGGCATGCACGCTGCGGAATTGCCATGCGAACGATTTCGCAACCAGCTTCTGCCAGTGCTTCAATCTGCTGAAGGTTAGCTTGAACATCGGTAGCAGGCATGTTCAGCATAGATTGCACAGCAACAGGCGCACCACCGCCAACAGGCACCGTTCCGACTTTTACCTGATGTGTTTGTTCATTTGGCCTCATACGACCCCCTTCCAGCATTGAATTGTAATACGCGACGCGTATTAAGCATGCGCGAGCGACAAAACAAGGGATATCTACACCATCAGAATTGGTCTAGGACCAGTTACCAAAGATGAATCGTTGAATATCTTGATTCATCATGACGATAAAGAACAGCGTGAACAGAGCGACACCAGCCCAAGAAATATAGTTCACGACACGCATCGAAACAACTTTACGGCGAATACGCTGATAGATTTCGATGATAAGCTTGCCACCATCCAAAGGCGGAATAGGTAGAAGATTCATAACGCCTAACGATACCGACAACATCGAAGTGAAGAACAACGCATCGGTTAAACCAGCTTCAAAGGCATTCTTAGACATAACCGCAATGCCAACAACCGAAGTTGATTGTGACACGGTTTCTGCGGCAGTTTGCGGATTAAACAAGCCAGCCACCGCCTGTATTACCAGGCCAATGTACATGAAACCCGCTTCGATAGCGCGAAGCGGTGAGACGGTGATATGTGAGACTTCGCCCGTGGTAGCGTTCTGATAATCAAAGCCAATGACCGAGTAGATTAAAACAAAGGCCAACATAGCGAACAGCAAATTAACGCCAGGACCAGCAATAAGAATAACCGCTCGCTTCCAGAATGGCAGTGAACGATATTGCTGCTTATATTCGCTTTGGAACGCCGCACGCGAATCAGACAACGGACGCGGCTGACCTTCGATGAATTCGACGGCAACCTTGCCTTCTTCTACCGCCGCGCGACGCATACGCCGCGTTGGTTTCATACCTGGCGTGCGATATATGTTGTACTGATCAGTCTTCTTCGGGCCCGTAATCGTGCCCCATTCAACCAGTTCTTCAAGCGCTTCATAAGCTTGGTCATCGGTAATGCCACAATCCTTGGCGACCTCTTCCATCAGCGCTGTTCCACGACCATACACGCTGGTCATAGCGGCTTGCAGGTAAGGACTCATCTCGCCTGGTTCCATGCCGCATACGCGCGCATAGCCACCCAACGGAATAGCGGTAAGACCAAAGGTAGTTTCGCCATGCTTAAAACCGACATGCGGGCCAGGAAGACCAATCATGAATTCAGTCACGCGAACACCAAAGGCACGTGCTGCGACAAAGTGACCCCCCTCGTGAATGAACACAAGGAAACCCAGCACTACAACAGCAGAAAGTATGGTCAGCAAAACATCCATGCATGCCATTATACGAGAGCTTTCTGAATGTAACCCAAAAGTTGAGAAACCCCCGCACAATTGCGACATAGGCACACTTGAACGCGAGAAAGAACCTGATTGTTTGCCTTAAGCTTTGGAGTAAACAAACATGGCCATGGTTTCGGTGGCAATAAAATCAGCATCCCATGTTTGCGATGAGCGCACCACTGAATACGGGTCATTCACGATAACTTGGCCATCATCAGTAAGACCCGCCAACACAAAGAAGTGGCCATTCGTAGTGAAATACCCCGGTCCCAAATTGGCAATAATGACATGGCCCTGAGAAAGCTCGTCACGAATAGTTGCAGCATCAGGATAAGCTTCCCAGCACGTTAGACCCAACTCAGGCGCAGTATCGATAAAGAACGCGCTGTCGGTGCCGTTGAACTCTGACATATAGCCGCGCGATTCAGCAAGAACAGCCATATCAAACGGCGTCTTGTCTACCGTACGATTAAGCCCCTGATACACCATGGCAAGTGAAGTAGGACCGCAGCCGGTCAAGCCAAAGGTGGCAGAGCTGTAAATGGTGTAGGCCCAACGACGATCCCACTGATACAGGTGAGGAATCTTCGTATTCGGGACACTGGAAGAAGGCGAAGCGACATCCATAGCCAGTTCTTTATCGGTGCTCGGCTCGTTCATGGGGTACTTCGCTGGGAATTCACGCACGTACTTAATGGAAGCAGGCTCATCAGCCGCAAGCTTCAGAATCTTGTACTGAATTTCGATGCCATCAAACGCATAGGCATCGGGATGAGCTGCAATCCACAAAGCATCAGGATTGGTCTTAGCCTGTGCGATAAGCTTGGCGGTTTCTTCTTCACCAAGAAGTGCCACAAGTGCCTGAACATTTGCGTTCGACGTTTCAAGAGAGCCAACCTGATTTGCAGTTTCGACTTCGGAACGCTTCTTTGCTTGCGCCTGACCAACCTGATAGACCAAGCCCTTTGAAGAAGCGCTGCTAGACGTCGAAGAATCCGACGAACCACCCGACTGCGAGCAACTTGGAGCCAGCACGCCAAAGACAAGCACAAGCAGCACGATGAAGGCAACTACCGCAATAGCAACGGGCGCTGCAAAACTGGGCAACTTTTCAAGAAGCTGCCCGATTGTGGCACCAATACCGCCCTGTTGCTGTTCTGGGCGACGCTGCTTTTCGCGCGAAGGTTGACGGCGATCATCACGAGAGGGCTGACGACGTGTATCACGTGAAGATGGACGGCGATCAACCTGAGACGAACGACGAGAACGCTGCTGCGCATCACGAGAATCGCGCGAGCGAGTGCGCGAAGAGCGATCATCGGATGGGCGCCCTTCCCTACGCGAACGAGCATCTTCGCCCCGACGTCGCCTTTCGTCACTACTGGTGCGACGTTCAGACGCAGCCTGACGTGGTCTACGCGTTGATTCTTCAAGTTCGCGAGATGATTGGCTTGCTTGACGAGGCGCTTGACGTGAATAACGCGACTGAGAAAGATGAGTAGACTCTTGACGCGCGCGCCCATATGAATCAGTAGAGACGCGCGAAACTGAATCGCTTCCGCGATTCATGCGCGCCTGCGACCGCTCCCGAGCGGTTCGGCGTGTTGATTCATTGCTTTCGGGCATGCTGCGTTTCTCCCTGCATGTGCGCCTGTCAGACGAAGTGTACCAAATGAATCATGGCATCTCGTCGAAATAGCCTATTGTTCGCGTACTATCTTCGCAACGAAGAAGCCTTCATACAAGTCAGTTGGGCAAAGAGTCAGACAACCTTCAATAGACGACGAAAGTGAAGGTAAATTGTCTGCATCAGAAAGCTGGATAGGCTTTACCTTATATGAACCGCGAGCCGCCTTCAGTGCGTCGTTGAGTGCTTCTTCATTTTCTTTCGCCAAAACCGAGCAGGTTGAATAAACAAGTGTGCCACCTGGCTTCAGCAATGTGAGCGCCTTTTTCAGAAGCGCACGCTGTGCTTTACTGGATTTATCAACAAGCGTTTGCGTAAAACGCTTAGGCATCTTTGGGTCGCTTACACGCAACGTACCCGAGCCCGAACAGGGCGCATCCAGCAAGATGCGATCGAATGAAAAGAAATCATCCAGACGGCGAGCATCGGTACGCATTACAACCGCATTAGGAACACCCAACTTACGCAGATTGTGCTCGAGCTTTTCAGCACGCGGTGCATGCATTTCGCAAGCAGTAATGAGAGCTTTCCCGCCCGACAAAGCAACAATTTGTGACGTTTTACCTCCAGGTGCTGCACACATGTCACACACATCTTCACCTGCGCGCGCATCAAGAACGATAGCTGGAATCATGGACGATAAACTTTGCAGGTACAACTTGCCTTCTTCGTAAGCTGGTAAAGCACGAATTGCATCTTCACGCGCCTGGCTGATGATAAAAGCATCGCTATACCAACTGACAGGTTGCCATTCAATACCCGCTTCATCCAGCGCAGTAGCAATTTCTTCGCGTGAAGCCTTTAACGTATTTGCACGCAAAGTAACCGCACGCTGAACCGCGCAGCCATCCATGATGCGACGTACCTCATCGGCGCTGTACTGCCCCGCAAGTTGCGGCTCGAAAAAGCTTGGTAATGTCGAAGTGTTATCCATGAATAGTAGTGTAACGGTTCAAATGACCAAAACCTTAACCAACAAGAAAGCCCCCAAAGTGGGGGCTTTAATTACATTGGTGCGCCCAGAGGGATTCGAACCCCCAACCCAGGGATTATGAGTCCCCTGCTCCACCATTGAGCTATGGGCGCGAGTGCTCGATTATTCTAGCCTAAGAGCGCCAATAGCGCTAGAAGCTACACGTGATGCACGATATAGCACTTGTGAATCTTGGGCGTACGGGCAAAGTCTTCAGGGATGGTAGAAGCAGAGATTTCTTCCAGTTCAACGCCATATTTCTCGAGCTCTTCCACATAGGGTTTGAAGGAGCGAAGGTTGCACGAGAAGATAGCCACACCTTCTTCCGACAACAAACGCGACACGCCAATCAGCAATTCAACGTGGTCACGTTGTACATCCCACGTACGCTTCCCCATGGCCTTTGAATTCGAAAACGTTGGCGGGTCAACGAAAATCAAATCAAAGCGCCTACCCGAACGTCGCGCTTCGGTAATCCACTTCATAACGTCAGCACGCTCGAACTTATGCTCGTCGCCTGCAAAACCGTTGGCAGCCATGTTGCGGCGCGCCCAATCAAGATAAGTCTGCGATAAGTCGACCGTCATCGTGGTACGTGCACCGCCGCCAGCTGCGTACACACTAGCCGTACCCGTATATGCAAACAGATTAAGGAAGCGAGCATTTTCCGCACGTTGACCAACCAGTTCGCGCGTCAAACGGTGATCAAGGAAAAGACCTGTATCCAAGCGACCTGCTAAATCGACTTCAAGCTGGTAGCCATGTTCTTCCACAGTGGTGACATAGGCACGGTGACCTGCGTTGCGGTACTGCCCGCCACCCTTTTCGCGAATACGCGTCTTTGAAAACACGTGGTCGGGGCGAATGCCGCACACGATAGGTGCAATAGCCAAAACATCGTTGAAACGACGACGTGCCTTACTGGGATCAACCGAAGCTGGCGGTGCATACTCAGCAATGTGAAGATAGTTATTGCCGCGCGCATCACCCGCACCGGTATACCAGTCGATAGCAACCGCATAATCGGGAAGATCAGAGTCATACAAGCGATAGCAGCTGACACCTTCGCGCGCCGCCCACTTGCGACGCTCTTTAAACACCTTGCGTAAGCGCGCTGCAAATTGTTCGGAAGCCTGTTCTAGCACTTCAACCGCGTGAGGAGAGCCACCTGCAAGATCAGGAATTTCGATTATCATGCCACCTGCAGGGCGGCTGTCAAAGACATCAACTGTTGTTTCTACACGGCCGCGGCCCAGCTTGTAATGCGCACTTGGCTGTTCCCCAAAACGAGACTGCAAATCCTGAGCACCAATAGCCACAAAACGCGACTCGGCCGAAGCATGAGAGCTTGCTGCAGTAAATGCCGCTTCATCCGCCTGAATATGGGCCGGTGAATCGGAACGAGACAGTGCATCAATATTACTAGCCACAAACAGAATAGGCGCATGAGTAAGCGCCTTGTGACTTTGCAAGACTTCATCCATGCCTGCCGCATCGCCCAACTCGACGCTAACAAGCGGACGCACGCCAGCATGGCGTACATGGTTACGGGCACGCGTAATGAAAGGTGATGACGTAGAAGCACCAACAAAACGGACGCGATGAGGATCAGGACGGTCAGTAGCGCTTGCTTGAGCTGCATCGGCGCCACCCATGCGGACAAGGCCCGCTTCGAAGCGCTGGTTTGCTTCTTCGATAAGCGTATTCCAGACAGCTTCGTTAAACTGCGTCCAACCTGTAAAGCCCCACTTCTTTCGACGAAGACCAGGAGCACAATCACAAGCCGCAAGGGCTGCTTCAACAAGCACGATACCATCGCGACAAGCAGGATCGATAAACGATGCACCGCGCTGAGCATACGAAGGCCAGTCAGCAAGCACCAACGCACCAGCCGCAAGCGAGCATGCAAGTGCCGCATCTTCCTTGTCGTCAGGCGCAAGATAGGTACGGTGATTCAGTGCTTCACCCGACAAATCAAGCGAAAGCGTTGCACGGTTTTCACGAACACGCACATCAATGATTGCTCGAGGTGCCACCGTATCAACCGACGGGCGTTCATCGCGATGAGCGCGCAGACGGTCAACAATAGCATCCTTGACCTTCAACGCCGTGAAACGCGTATTGCGCAGTTCATCGTTTGTGCCATGCGCGCGCACCGCCATAGTAGCATCAGCGGCTAGCACGTCTTCCCACGGCACGTCATAGGCACCCGCATACAGCAATGCAGCATCGCCCGCATTAACGCGACCAACAACCAGCAGCACGCGTGAAGCAACGCGCGACCACAGGCATGCGCGTAACGCAGCTTCGGGTTCACAGAAAAACGCGGCGCCCCCACCAAGGGGACGCACGCGTTCAATTCCGAATGACTTCAATTCTTGGGCAAGCGCACCTTCTAAACCAGCAATGCAACTTGCGAAGAACTCCAATTCCATGGCAGCCTTTCAATCAAAATGTGGAAAAGAGCAATGCCCTTTCCCACATTTCGGCTAGTCTTCGAGGTAATCTTTCAGCTTTGAAGAGCGAGACGGATGACGCAGCTTGGCCAGCGTCTTGCTTTCGATCTGACGAATACGTTCGCGCGTAACGCCAAATTCGCGACCCACTTCTTCAAGCGTGCGCGGATGGCCATCTTCCAAACCAAAGCGCAGGCTGATAACCTTGCGTTCGCGTTCGGCCAGGCCGTCGAGCACCTTTGTCAGCTGCTCTTGCAGCATGCTGAAGCTGGCGGCATCGGGCGGAACCACAGCAGCGTCGTCTTCAATGAAGCCGCCCAGCTGGGAATCCTCTTCTTCACCGATAGGCGTTTCAAGCGATACGGGTTCCTGCGAAATCTTCTGAATTTCGCGAACACGTTCGGCCGTAAGACCCATCTGTTCGCCAATTTCTTCTGGCGTTGGTTCGCGACCAAGCTCTTGCAGCAGCTGACGCTGAATACGCACGAGCTTGTTGATAGTTTCGACCATATGCACTGGAATACGAATGGTGCGTGCCTGGTCAGCAATAGCGCGAGTAATAGCCTGGCGAATCCACCACGTTGCATACGTGGAGAACTTGAAGCCCTTCGTGTAGTCGAACTTTTCGACGGCACGAATAAGACCAAGGTTGCCTTCCTGAATAAGGTCGAGGAACAGCATGCCACGACCGACATAACGCTTGGCGATAGATACAACCAGACGCAAGTTTGCTTCGATAAGCTGCTGCTTTGCGTCGAGACCCACCTGTTCGATGCGACCAAGACGACGCAAATCGCGACGAGGTAATTCGATGCCTTCTTCTTCAGCCTTTTCGAGCTCTTCAGTTGCTGCAACGCCTGCTTCGATCTTCATAGCAAGGTCGATTTCTTCAGCAGCCGTAAGCAGCGGCACCTTACCGATTTCCTTCAGATACATGCGTACAGGGTCGCCTGTAAGCATGGTGACACCTGCATCGGCACTACGGCGACGATTAGACTTAACCTTGGTACGCGTTGTTACCTTGGGAAGTACTACATCGCTTGCAGCCTTCAGTTCTTCTTCGGGAATACCCTCGAGCAGCTCTTCTTCGGTTTCATCTACATGAACCGAATCATTAGAGCCTTGTTCGATTTCGGCCGTAGCCTCATCGATAACCTGATCGGATTCTGGACCAGATACCTCTTCGTCAGAGAACTCGTCTTCAGCTTCGATGGAAGCATCAACCACTTTGGCATTTTCTGCAGCGGCAGAATCGGCCTTCTTAGCCGTTTTCTTAGCAGCAGCTTTCTTAGCCGGAGCCTTTTCGGCTTCGGGCTGTTCAGCTTTTGCTTTCGTTGTTGTCTTTTTGGCGGCGGTTTCGGCCTTGGCTTTGGTCGTTGTTTTCTTTGCAGTCGTTTTCTTCGTTGCTGCCTGTTCGACCTGCTCTGTCACCGTTTCCGTTGTCGCCTGATCCTTTTTCGCTGTAGCTTTTTTTCTAGCCTGGGTTTTCTTGGTTGCTGCTTCGGTCTTCGCTTGGGTTTCAGCCACGTGAACGTCCTTTCGAAAAACCGTCTTCATACGTTAAGGCTCTGCGTTTTGGGCGCAGAGATACAGCGAGATATAGTATCACGAACCAGGGGTTTAAAGCAAGTCGTCAGGGTCGATATCAACCGCAACATTCACAGATTGCTCAGTTTTTCGCGCTCGGAATAAGGGCAGCAAAACTGATGCAATATCAGAATCAAGCGGAGCTTTAACCAGAATATGCCAGCGGAATGTGTTCTTAAGCTTGGCAAACACGCACGGTGTAGCCGCAAGCACCGACCAATCCCCCACGCCATAATCACGCACCCGCTGAGCAATTTCTTCCTGTAACTGGGTAGCATAGGCGCGAACATGCTCTTCATCAGCACCCCAGACAAGCACGTTAGCCAAACGGACATAGGGCGGGTAGCCCAGCATCTTGCGCTTGGGCAGCTCATCGTGAAGGAACAGTGCTCGATCATAGGAAGCAGCCGCACGAATAGCAGGAGCATCTGCTTCATACGTTTGAACCATTACCTGGCCTTCCAGATGAGCACGACCTGCACGACCTGCCACTTGTTCTACCAAATCGAAGGTGCGTTCTGCTGCTCGATAATCAGGCAAATGCAGCTGGGTATCAGCATTGATGACGCCTACTAAGGTAACGTCATCGAAGTCCAAGCCCTTTGCAATCATCTGGGTGCCCAACAACACCGCTACAGGCGCAGCCCCAAACTCTTCCAACAAACGCTGATGAGCGCCTTTTCGAGCAGTGGTATCAGCATCCATGCGGATAACAGGAACATCACCAACACCATCAAAGCTGGCGATAAGCGCTCGCAAATCATCTTCCACACGCTGCGTACCAGCGCCAAACTTACGAAGATACGGACTTCCGCATGCGGGACATGTAGGCGGTGCCGCAACACGATGACCGCAATGGTGACAAATTAAAAAGTTGCCGCGCTCGTGATAGGTAAGTGATGTTGAACACGATGGACACGTAGGAACAAAGCCGCAATCGCGGCACAGAACAAACTTCGCAAAGCCACGTTGATTCAAAAGCAACACGGCTTTATGACCTGCAAGAAGCTCACGATGAAGCGCTTCGGTGAGCTGCTGCGAAAACATGGAGCGCGAGCCACCCTTGAACTCTGCCGCCATATCGACAACCGTAATAGCTGGCATGGGACGACCATTCGCACGTTCTGGCAATGACACCTGCTGCCATCGCTCGTCCTTCGCTGCAGCATATAAGCTTTCAATCGCAGGCGTAGCCGAACCAAGCACCACAGCTGCACCTGCACGCTGCGCCATCCAAATGGCCACATCACGCGCATGGTAACGAGGTGCACTATCTTGCTTGTACGAGCCTTCATGTTCTTCATCGATAACAATAAGACCCAGATTGCGCAGCGGCGTAAACAACGCACTTCGTGCGCCAACCACCACGCGCGCCACCCCCGAACGTACGAAATCCCACTGGTCGTAGCGCTCACCCGCGCTCATGCGCGAATGCATAACCGCAACCTGATTACCAAACCTGCCACGGAAACGCGCAACCGTTTGCGGAGTTAGCGAAATCTCAGGGACAAGCACGCACGCAGTCTTTCCTTGAGAAAGCACCGCTTCGATAGCCTGCAAGTACACTTCCGTCTTACCACTACCAGTAACGCCATCAACCAGCACTACGCTGCCATTAGCTTTTTTACAAGCATCTGAAATAGCAGCAAGCGCTTCGCTTTGTCCTTCGGTAAGCTT
>JAZQRZ010000047.1:0-1863 GCA_045629845.1 Eggerthellaceae bacterium
AATGTAGCCAGACAAGATGTAGTGATCTAAATCAATCATAAGGAAGTCATGCCCATCAAGGGGATGGCCCTTTTCTGTGACTTCTGATGCTTCAAAGGTAATGCGTTTTATTTCATTGAAGTTCTCATCAAGAATGACGCGTTCTCCCGGGGCAAAACCTTCTAGCCCAAAGCTGTCATACGCGCCCGTTTGGTCGTGATAGCTGTAATATGTTTTGCCATCGATAACATGCTTTTTGAAATCCCACCAACCAGTTGTCATGCCTTCGCTAGGCTGATCTTCGTGTTTTGACCACACGATGTTACCTTTCCCGTCAAGCATGGCAATGTCTCGGCTGTATACAAAGGAAAGGAAGAAGTTGCCCGGTAAATCGGTACTACCTTCAACATGAATGGCGGGCAGGCCATCGGCTACGGTTTCAGAGCTATCACCTGTTGACTGAGCGCTTATGAGGTTCGCGTTTGTGCTGATTGAAGCGCTGTTAGAAGCGCTGCTAGCTTGTTGTGAATTACTCGAACTACATCCGCACATAAGAGCCGCCAATGCAAGTAACATAATGATTGCAAGTCGTTTCATGAGGCGCCTTTCCTTTCTTAGAAGTTAGTGGGATGCTCGTTATATTCTCCGTATTCGCAGCCGATAGTGGCAGCGCGTATATCGTCAATGAGTTTGAATTCGCCTTTTTGCTTTTTGAACAGTTGCACGCGACCGATTCCAGTTCCACCATTCCATAGACGGTTGTGCCGTTTGGCGCCGTCGGGTGACTCGTAGTTCACAAGCAGCATTTCATCTTTCGGGCAGGTTACATCGGTAATAAGGCGTGCTTTCAAGGTCTTTTGGTCTACGTGCCAGTACAGTGCGTTGTCAGTTTCCCAGCAATCGAATGATGTTGTAGAACCAGTCCAAGCCTTCGAGAAGTTGAACTCGTACGGCTTGCCTTCATAGTTTATGCAGCCAAGCAGCTTACGATTAAGTGCGTGACCAAAAACAACGGGGCGCCCGCCGCCAATTTCAAAGGCAGAATTGGCAAGTCGCTTGCCGCTTATTGTGCTGACAAGATTGCATGACGAAAGCCAAACCCAGGGGCTTGTAAAATCGCCACCCCAATTCTTGTCAGCATATCCGTAGCAGGTGGAAGGGCTAATGATGTACGTTTCGCCATCTACGATTACTGTGCCGCTGTATTCAGTTTTGATGCCTTCGGCGTGCCAGAACATTTCGAAAGCTTGCAGGCTGCGCAAAGGGGCGCTGGCGCCGTATCCAACGTTGAAAGCAATACGCTTATCAACTTTCAAATCCCATACCATAGTGCCCGCATCGCACATCCATTCAGGGTGTGCTGCAGCATCAGCGGCGCTAACACGAACGCTTCCTATTAAATCGGTTTCGCAGCAGAAGCAATCATCGGCTTGAACATAGAATGGAACACCTTTACCAACATCAGCTTCGTTCCATCCAAAGAAGCGGTGTAGCTGCTTGGCATTTTTGCCCCAGCAGCCAGCTTTTACCATGACATATGACGGACGTTTCCCTGCAGCTTTATTTGCGGGAAGCTGCCCAAGAATGGGTTTGTCGCCGCCAAGCTTGGGATTGCAGCAAAAGAATTCGATAAAGAACGTACGACGCTCGCCTGTCTTTGCGTGGTGTCCTGAAAACGAATGCCACCACCAGTCATAGCCCTCCTCGGCGAACTGGCCAGTAAGCATGAACTGATCGCGCGAGATATCGTGGGTATTGCAACCCATAAGCAATCCTTTCGTATTGCTGTGCTTTCAAAATGGTAGCACGCATAGTCTTCAAGAAACCACAGGTTCTTCCAGGTTTAAGAATAGCAATTGCCTTTCTTGTAAGTATTAATCGGTA
>JAZQRZ010000048.1:0-4442 GCA_045629845.1 Eggerthellaceae bacterium
CATGTCATCTTCGTCCGCAATCAGATTCATCGTGCGCGTCAGTGTTTCACGAAGACGCGGATTACGTTCAGCTGCGCGAGGCACGATTTCATGGCGCACATAAGCACGGAATCGATCGGTGTGCTTGTTGGTAGCATCTTCGCGCCACAACGCCCCTTCACTGTCGCGAACAACAGGCAAACCAGCCTTAGCGCGTTCGTGAATATAGTCGCGTAAATCTTCACGAGCGCAATCAAGCAACGGACGTGCCACTTGCCCATTCAGGTACAACATAGAACGAAAGCCACCAGGACCCGTGCCAACGATAGACCGCATATAGAAGTTCTCTACACGATCATCAACGGTATGAGCAGCAAAGATACGCCCCTCCGATACGGGGGTTTGGCACACACGACAAAGCTCAGCTAAAGCATCATGCGCAGCTGCATAGCGCTCACGACGTGCTATCGCTTCAACATTTCCCCGCTCTTCGGTGGCTATTCTTTCAACATCGATATCAACAATTGATACTGGAATATCAAGCGTCTCTGCAAGCTGCTGAACAAACTGAGCGTCAGCATCAGCATCCGCGCCACGCAAGTGATGATTTACATGCACCATAGCCAAAGGACCAAGCGTGCCCGAATCGCGCAAGCTTGAGGCAAGGTATGCCATCGCAGTTGAATCCGAGCCACCCGACACCATTAGAAGCACAGGTGTTTCCGCACTAGCAAGACCACGTACAGCAATAACCCGCTGTACCTGATTGCGTAACTCGCACATCAAGACGCATCAATCCTTCCCGCACGTGCCTAAAACTGCTTTCAGCGGCGCATTAACAACCCAAGCTTATCGCTGAATAGCCTCATTGTAAAAGCTTAGGAACTGCTCAAACAATTCCTTATTCAACTTGTTGTTCCACTTTTGCCTATCAAGATGACTGTTAATGTAGTCAGCCTTTTCTTCAGCAAAACGATCATTGTTTTCTTCAGCCTTGTAGTCGTAATCAAGCGAAGCTTTCCATTCATCAAACCCCGCATTGAATTCATTGATATAAGTCATGTCGTCAAAAACATAGCTGTGGCCTGCGTCTTCAAGATGGACAAAGGTAAAACGAGGATCATTGCTGTACTTCTCGTAATACACATCATAACCAGACTGAATAGGAACAACTTCATCGTCTTCGCTGTGAACAACCATGATTGCCGCATCACTTACATCAAAGCCTGCCATCGAAGAATTAGTCGCATACTTTCCGAAGCTCATTAATTCGTGCAGATTAATAAAGGGCATCACCACGCAACATGCGTCGCCCATTTCACCCTTGAGCATTGCCTCAACATAGTCTGATGAACGATTAGCGCCAGAGCATTCGATAACTGCCTTGACCTCAGGGTGATACGTCAAAACACTGCAAGCACTATAAGCACCCCAGCTATGTCCAAACAGCACAATAGGCAAATCGGGAATATCCTCGTTTGCTTCAAGAAAAGAAATTGCATGCTCAAGATCGATGGGACCCTGCGGCAAACCACCGACACCTTCGCCTTCGCTCTCGTCATTTCCCGTAGCGTCATAAGCAAAAACGTAGTAGCCATTCTGAGCAAAGTAATTCGCAACATCCATATAGAAGTTGTGGCCAGCGCCATAGCCGTGAGCGATTACAAGAATACCCTTTTGATTGGTGCCAGAACTGTACAGATACCCCACCAGCTTCTGGCCTTTATCTGAGGCGAATTCGTACCTTGTACGCTGCAGGCCTTCGAAGTCTTCGATATGCGAAGCCAAAGGCTCATAAGTTTCGCAACGCGCACCTAAAGTATCGTTATAACCAACGACGGAAACCGTCCAGAGTCCGCCAATTGCCAACACCAAAATGCACGCGAGAACAATAAGGACGATTTTCTTTTTTGACTTTTTTGGCTTCGGTTCCACTTCAGCTTCTTGCTGAACATTCACCTCTGTTTCTTGCTGGATTTCCGCCTCAGTTCCCAACTGAGTTCCCGATTCTGTTTCTGCCACAGTTTCTGCTGTCATTAGTATGCAATACCTTCCTTTAAACACTTATCCCTTTCGGGCAACACAAGCTCACAAGTATACCCATGAACCTTAGATATACGTATTAGTTTTTATTGAAGCTCTCACCGAGAAGTTCTTGATTAAGGCTTATCGCCTAGAACACTTAAGGGCTCTTAAATAGTCCTTCTGTTCCTGCGTAATGCGGCGACTTTCGATAGATTTCTGTATTGCCTTGTTATGCGTCCAAGTATCCAGCCGCTTTTCTTCAATGAAGGGCAAAGCTGCTTCGTATTGCTTAGCCAGCGCTGTTGCAAAATACCAGGCCACCATCATGTTGATGTAGTACTCATCTGAACGTATGGCAGCCACCATTTCCAAATAGGCTGGTTCAAAAGCATCATCAAGATAATGCTCCATCAACATGCCTACAGCAAAACGAACGGTATACGTATCAGAAGAGTCAAGCCATTCTTGTATTTCAGAAAGCAACTCTTGTTTGTGCTTCTTAAAAACCTTCGGTGACATTTGATCGCATGTCGCCCAATTATCAACAAAGGGAAGAAAAGCCTTTAGCTTCGCTAGACAATCTTCGTAGTTCTTCATATTGGAAATCAAAAACGCATGAAGCTGATTCTCGTCAAAATACTGATGAGGAAGACAATCCAAAAAGTCATCAATATCTGGGTGCTTCAACAATTCTTTTGCATAGCTGCGCAAGGCAGGTGTTCTAACACCAATAATTGTTTCAGGGTCTACCATAGGCATTAATTTTGCCTGGAAGTCGCGGTATTTCACATCCTGTAAGCGAAACAGCTCACTATGAATCTCTTGCACAATCATGAGACACCCTTGGAATCCTTTTCCACCAGACATACGGTTTCGATATGGCACGAGGAAACGAAACTACTGACTCGTACCCCTCGTTGGGAAAGGGTAACATGTCCACGGGCGGTTGCCTGTTCGCACTTTTGCCTCCAGGAACATATCCAGCGGTTTCTGGTCATTGGAAGTTCGTGAGAACATACGATGCCATCGCGGATGAAATCCTCCGGCTCCAGGATATGCGAAAACAGGCCGAGGTCGACAGCGTGGTCAAGGATGAGCAGATGCGCCTGATCCAAGACCTGCAGGATTTCATCCATCAGCAGCCCACCACCATCACAGAGTTTGACGAGACGCTGGTCAAACGCCTGATCACGAAGATTACGGTCTTTGAGGACCACTTCACCATCGTCTTCAAGTCCGGAGTCACCATTGAAATCAACGCATAAACCAAGGCTCCCCGCCGCCGATGCATTTGCCGGTAGTGAGGAGCCTTGGTCTGTCTATTCAAACAGGATTTTTTTGATCAGTCTTCTATTGTCCTGAACAGATTCTGTTTACACTTTACGCTGTATTGCAGCGTATAGGAAGCTGCGCCTGTATCCAAAGCCTTCTGTATTTCAACGAGTTCTCTTGTTACCTCTTCAAGATTTCTATACCATGCGAGGAACGTATTCTGGGCTCCCCAAAAAGATAAGTCATTCCCGTCGGAAGCGAACAATGCGAATTTTGGACTGTTCTTGCCGCCCTTGAACTGCTGAGAACGAGTTACTTTTGATGCGTTTATGATTACACCTTCATGTGGTGAAATGATTCTGATCGTGCCTGAAGTTTTGCCCTCTTCAGAATTTGTCGTTACGTTTTCTCCACCAAGCAAGCTGTCAATTGAAATGTTCAGCTTCTTTGACAAAATCAAGAGTTTATCGACTTCCGGATATCCTTCTCCGAGCTCCCATTTTGACACTGCCTGTCTGCTCACTCCCAGCATTTCTGCCAGTCCCTCTTGAGAGAGATGATTCTTTTTGCGAATCGTCTGTAGGTTTTCTCCAAAACTCATAGTATCACCCTCCTTGCAAAAGGAGTGTAATGCTTGAACATCGTTTTTTCTACCAACCTCAGTTTGCATTTTCGCAACTTGAAGTTGCTTTTCTATTATTGAGACTGCATTGCTTGATCAATTTCTCGAATCCCGAATTGTCGCTCTGACATCTAAATCACAGCCACAACCTGCCGTTATCCAAACCACTAACTCAACCCTACCGCAAAAACATCTAAACCGGCAACTCAACCCTATGACATCTAAACGGCCTTCTCAACCCTCCGCCAGAATCGGTTGATATGTTCTGACAGAGCGCTTTTTGCGGTCAAACCGTCTTCCCGATGCTGATGCCCTGATGCCAGAAAAGCCCGGAAATACGGCGCTTTTTTGGCAGTCAGTCCTTTACCCGTGACATCAATACTACCGTCTCGACGTGATTGGTATGTGGAAACATATCGACTGGCTGCACAATTAATGTGTGATAGCCGCGTTGTGCAAGATAAGTTAAATCGCGCACCTGAGTTTCGGGATTACAACTGATATAAACCACGCATTGCGGAGCAAGAGCGACGAGCGCGTCAAG
>JAZQRZ010000049.1:0-13278 GCA_045629845.1 Eggerthellaceae bacterium
CATTGAATTTGCTATGGGCGTATTCGATTGTGACAACTTAAAAGCCATTAACGACCAGTACGGACACGACAAAGGCGACATTTACCTTAAGACAGCAAGCCACCTGATTTGCCAAATCTTCAAACACAGTCCCGTCTTCAGGATCGGCGGAGACGAATTTGCCGTTGTACTTCAAAACGATGATTACAAAAACAGAGACGACCTCTTTGCCCTGTTTAAAGAAGCCCGAAAAGAAGCTTGTAAAAACGCCCAAAACGAATGGGAGAAGGTTAACGTCACACTGGGCTTAGCAGTATATGACCCAGAAATCGATGCTACCGTTATTGACGTTGCCCGCCGCGCAGATCGCGCAATGTACGAAAACAAGCGCACTCGCAAAGCAGCTTTAAAGTAAACGTTAACTATTCTTGGTCAAGTCGCTGGCGTTCAACTAATTCCGCAAACTTGCCACCAAGCGCAACAAGGTCGTCGTAAGAACCATCTTCAACGATATGACCCCCATCAAGCATGATGATGCGATCAGCATCGCGTATGGTAGACAGTCGATGAGCAATAACAATGCGCGTGCAATCAAGCCCTGCTAAGGCATCGCTAACGTGGCGCTGAGTAACGTTATCAAGCGCACTGGTAGCTTCGTCAAACATTAGAATGCGCGGCTTGCCGCACACAGCGCGTGCTATCAAAAGACGCTGGCGCTGCCCTCCTGAAACACCGCCACCGCCTTCGCTGACAAGGGTTTGCATGCCCATAGGCATCTTACGTATATCATCAGCAATACCAGCAAGTTCAGCTGCTTCCCAAGCGTCTTCAACCGAAGCACGTGGGTTCATGATAGTAATGTTGCTGAACATATCACCCGCAAACAAATCGCCATTCTGCATAACAACGCCAACGTTACGGCGTACAGACCGAGCATCAACCGAAGCAAGATCTTTGCCGTCATAAAGAACCGACCCATATGTCGGCTTCTCAAAGCCAAGCATTAGTCGCATAAGAGTTGACTTACCGCACCCCGTCGTGCCCACAATGGCCACGTATTCACCCGGCTTGATTGATAATGACAAACCGTCCAACACCAGCGGCAAATTATCCTCGTATTTAAACGAAAGGTTGACTACGTCGATAGCACCATCCAAAGAAGAGACCTGCTTCTTGTTTGAAAGCGTTTCGGGTACAGCTTTCATGATAGGTTCAACCATTTCCAGTAACGGCTGCATGCGAGCTAACATAGGAATAGCTGTTGCAAGCGCCGTAATAGCACCAGTCACTATTCCAAAAGCATAGTTGAAGGCCATATAATCTGCCACCGATACGCCAGTCTTAGCAGCCACGGCATAAAACGCAATGGTACCCGCCACAGCGATAAGCGGAATTAAAGCTGGGGCTGCTAGCAAAAGCGCTGGACGGCTATACAATGCTCGAGACATTTCAGCATAGCGATCCGCCCAGAATGAAAACGCCCTGCGCTCGGCACCTGCAACCTTAAGTTTGGGCACACCATGCAACAATGTTGGCACCACACCGGAAAGCTTTGTCTTTTGAAGCATCTGGGTTCGGTTGTAGCGAACCGTAGTTTTAAGCGCAGCCAACACTGCTACCAATTGCAAAAGCGCGACAACAAGCGCTGGCAGCGCAAGTGTTGGCACAAAGCCGAAAATCTGAACGACATACAAAAGCGAAAACAGACACGTCAGCCCAACGTTAAGAACACTCTTAGAAAGAACCTCGATAAACAGCGACACACTGGATACACGATGCGCCAAATCGCCAGGAGCATAGTTTCTAAAGAATGACGGCGGTAGTAACATTACACGCGCATACGTAGCTGCTTCCATCTGTACTTGCAGTTTCAGCATAAGCCGCGCATTTACGATGGCGCTACTTACTTTGATAAGCGCCTGCGAACAGATAATGGCAAACAGCAATACGCCGATAGGCATTATGAGAAACATTTGATCCGAAGGAATAACCGCATCAAAAAGTAAACGGTAAGCAACAGTCGGAAGCATGCCAAGCAACGTTACAAACAAGGTAGCTACAAGCAAAAGAGCATAATCAGTTGCATCAAGCGACTTGCGAATAAAATCAAGGACATCGCGAATAGAAAGCTCGCGTGCTGGCAGCGGTCTATAGAAGCACAGTGCTTCAGTTTCAAGATTACGCGCCGTCTTCTTATTAATCTTAACCTTTTCCTTGGTTTCGGGGTCTACATAACCATAACCGCGAAGACCTAAGGGAATAAGCGCAACAGGGCTACCGCTTTTAAGCTTGCCCAT
This sequence comes from Eggerthellaceae bacterium, assembly GCA_045629845.1. Classification (GTDB taxonomy): domain Bacteria; phylum Actinomycetota; class Coriobacteriia; order Coriobacteriales; family Eggerthellaceae; genus UBA9715. Next base: position 2,277 of record JAZQRZ010000049.1, read on the forward strand.
ATAGGCGCCCACCGCATTGCGCCACCACGTTCCCTGAAGAGAAACAGGCCGCTTCATCACGCCAGTAGGACGCAAGGCACATTCAATGCGCTCTGCCGGATCAGTTACTTCACAGGGAACTTCAGCGGGCTTTTCGCCATAGAATGCCAAGACTGCACTAATTGCATCATCGGCAGCAACCACATTATCTAACGTAAACCGGGGTGCACGACCCGAGCCAACAACAGATGCAGCCAAACGTGCATACGAGTTTTCGAGTCTCTGTCTATCAAGACGACGACGCGTGTTTATTTGTTCGGAGAACCAGCCCATGTTAGTTACTCCTCACAAGTTCGCTGTAAGCGCCATCGGCCTTCATAAGCTGATCATGCGTACCCCGCTCAACCACTTCCCCTTCGCGCAGTACGATTATTTCATCGCAATCGCGAATAGTTGAAAGACGGTGCGCAACCACAATACAGGTAATACCACGATTGCGAACTGCCTGAATAACATGCGCTTCAGTCTTTGCATCAAGCGCACTGGTGGCTTCATCCAAAATAATGATGCTAGGATCAGCCGCCAACGCACGAGCCAACTCTAAACGCTGCAGCTGTCCTCCTGAAAAATTACGACCCTGCGGAGCAATAACCTCGCGATAGCCCGATTCTCGCTTTATGATATCGTCGTGAATTCCTGCATCACTTGAGGCAAAAACAACCTCGTAGTCTTCTATTGATTGATCCCACAGACGTATGTTGGCATCTACTGTATCGGTAAAGGTCATAATGTTCTGATCAACTACCGAAAGCGAACCACGCAAACAATCAGGATCTATTTCTTTACGAGGAACACCATCAAAACGAATTTCGCCTTCCCAAGGTTCGTATAAGCCACACACCAGCTTTGCAATAGTTGACTTACCAGAACCAGACGCACCCACAAGCGCCACCCAAGACCCCTGCTTTAAGCTGAGCGAGAAGTCTTTGATAAGCGGGGGCTCAAGTTGCGAATAACCGAACGTTATATGGTCGATATCAACCTGGCCAGTTAGCTTTGAACACACTTCCTGTTCTTCGGGAAGTCCCTCGTATGTATCTTCGGGGTATTCCAAAACATCCTGGATGCGCTCCATTGACGTACGCATCTCTTGCACTTGCTGACCCAGCTTAATTACCGAATCGACAGGTTGCATAAAACTTGAAAGTAAACCCTGAAAAGCAAGCAGCATACCCGCACTAAATTCCCCTGACATAATAAGGAAGGTTCCTAATAGAAGCACAGCAATATTTGCAAGCTGAGCCAAAAACTCTGGTACAGCCGCAAAATACAAGTCAACCTTGTTAAAGCGCGTGCCAACGTCATTGACAAGCGCCTGGTAGCCCGACCAACGCTCGAAATAACCCTCTTCAGCACCAGAAGCCTTAATGGTTTCGATAGATTCGATACCCGCCATAGTGCTTGAATACAAAAGACCACGGTCACGCATCTGCTGACGCGTTATGTTTACTCGAGCGCGAGAAGCCCAATTCGCCACAACCACATTAATGGCAACTGTAACCAATCCAATCAGCGTAAGCTTCCAGCTATAGCTCAACATAACAGCCAGATACAACACAACAAGCACTACATTGAAAACAGCTGGCGCAAGCTGTTCAACAAGCGTAGCTGCAATGGTTTCGTTAGCTTCTTGTCGCTGCTGCAAATCACCTACTGTGCGCTGCTCATAAAAGCCAACGGGAAGATGTAACAAGTGCCACATAAATTGCGATGCACCCACAACAGCAAACTTCCCGCGAATACGATTGAGGTAAACAGCATTAGCAATACTTACTGCACACCGCACAATAACAGCAAAGCCTAAAACGCCAAGAATCGGAACAAGCCATTCAGGAACATCGCCTGTAAGCACATAGTCCATGAAGGCTGAAGACAAAGTCGTACCAATAATGGTTGCAAGCGAAATAACAAATGTTGCCAACGCAACAAAAACGATGGGGGCTTTCATGCCCTTCAAACGTTCGCGTGCAAACTTAATCGTAGAAGGCGGCTCCCCGCCCACTTGGAATTCAGCGGTTGGTTCAAGCTGTAATGCCATACCGCCAAATGAACGCTCAAACGATTCAAAGCTTATCTTTATCGAACCACGACCTGGATCATTTAATAACGCCTTACTGCCAGCAAAACCGCGCAAAACCACGTAATTGTTTTGATTCCACGAAACAATGCAAGGAAATGAACCGTTTTGGCATAGCTCTTGAGCACTACATTCACGCGCTTCAGCCTGCATGCCATATGAAGCAGCAGCTTTAAGAATATTGGCTGCTTTCGAACCATCGCGGCTTACGCCACACGCAATACGCGCTTCCTCAAGTGGAATCCAGCGGCCATAATACGCAAGAATCATAGCAAGGCAGGCGGCACCGCATTCGGTAGCCTCCATCTGCATCACAACAGGAACTTTGCGCACGAGCGAGGATGACATGCGCAACTCCTACTTCTTTTCCATAATGATGTTAATGGGATGCGTTTCGTAAACGACAATCTTCACTGGCACAAGCCGCGCTTCACCCGACTTGGTATTAATTGAGTAATCGGTAGTCGCTGGCTCTTCATCAATTGCAAGGGAAACCACATAGTTCCAATCCGAAAGATGAAGTGCTTCAACATAAAAATCACTATCAAAAAAGTTGACTATTTCGGTTGAAGACACAGGCGTTGGATTAACAGCGACGCTTTCTGCCGCAACATCAGAAGCGCTTGCAATCGCCCCTGACTTGTCTATTTTGTCCGCAGTTGATTTGTCAACAAAACAGACGACGGCCATCTTAGAATTATCCGAGCTATCTATCAGAACGCCCGTTGTTTCTATAGTTACAGGTACTGTGGCAACAAAAGCCCAAACAATAATGCCAGCAACAAGAAGGAATGCTGCTATTACCACAACCCAAGCACTGGGATTGGTTACCTTAATATAGTGGTCAAGTTCGTCTGCGCTTGCAATGCGATTCATGGTCGAACGCCTAAAAACCTCTTGAGCGCTCGCGCCTTCGTCAACCATATGGGTCCTTCCCTAACAGATTTAGTCAAGATTATATGACTATAAGCACGTAAACGTAGCGAAGTTGCCTTCAGGAGAATAATCCACAGTTATTGATTTGCCTAGAGCATTAAGGCAAGCGGCCTATTCGGATTCAAGCTGCTGTCGCTTTACAAGATCAGCAAACTCACCGTTCGCTGCAACAAGCTGTTCATACGTACCCTCTTCAATTATGCGCCCGCCATCTAACATAACTATGCGGTCAGCCAGCTTAATGGTTGAAAGGCGGTGCGCCACAACAACACGCGTGCACTTAAGACGCGCAAGAGAATCGCTGACATGCTTCTGAGTAACATTATCAAGTGCGCTTGTCGCTTCATCAAAAATAAGAACACGTGGCTTAGAACATACAGCTCGTGCAATAAGAATACGTTGACGCTGACCACCTGACACACCACCCGAGCCTTCTGTGACCAACGTATGCATACCCATGGGCATAGCCCGAATATCATCAGCGACACCCGCCAATTCAGCAGCTTCCCAAGCATCGTCCATTGTGGCACGAGGGGCTGCAAGCGCTATGTTTCCAAAAATATTGCCCGCAAACAAACTACCATTCTGCAAACACACACCAATGGCAAGGCGCAGACTGCGCACATCCATTTCAGCAATATCCTGACCGCCAAAATACACAGCACCACGTTCAGGTCTTTCAAAGCCCAGCAACAAGCGCAGTAACGTTGATTTCCCTGACCCTGATTTACCCACGACGGCTAAGTATTCGCCCGATCTTACCTTAAGTGAAAGGTCTTCGAGTACAGGTTTTTGCGTCGGATCATAGCGGAACGTAACACCTGAAAGCTCGATTGACCCTGAAAGATTTGTAACTTGCTTACCCTGTTGAGATGCTTCGGGCCTCGCTTCAAGGATCGGCTTTACCGCAGTAAGATACGACTGCATTTTTGCAAGTTGTCCTGCCGTTTGTGCAAGAGCAACGATAGCCCCCGAAACAGCACCATAAGCCACGTTGAATGCCATGAAATCAGCTAAAGAAACATTGGATGTACCCGCAAACCAATAGATGACGATTGTGCCCACAAGTGCCACCAGTGCAGGCAACGTGTCAGCCACCTTGTACCTTAATGGTAGGTCGTATTGACTAGCAAGATAAGCTGCTTCAGCATCGGCCCACCGAGCAAAAGCACGCTTTTCGGCACCAGCAAGTTTCACCTTTGCAATGCCATTCAGCAAAGCAGGAACCAAGCCTGACACCTTAAGGTCGGCAGCCACTATCTTAGCTTCACGTATTGCCTTCGCAAACGCAACAGCGATACCTACCGCAAGCTGCACTATGATAATGACAATCGCCGGGACCACGAGCGATGGGGTAAATGCGGTAATCTGAACAATGTAGACAAGCGAAAAGACCGCGGTTAAGCCTGTTCCAAAAAAGATGCTTGTCAGGGTGTTTACAATATCGCGAACCCTTCTAACACGTTTCGCTAAGTCGCCAGATTGACGATTCTTGAAGAAAGAAGGCGACAGCGATAGCAGACGCGCCATCATGGCGGCTTCCATCTGCATAGAAAGCTTGTTTGTGAGGCGAGTTGTAACCATAGACCGCATGATTCCAATAAGCGAGCTTGCCAGCACTGCTCCTAAAAGCAGCGCACAAATAGGAAGAATAAGGCCCATATCCCCCGAAGGAATAATGCGATCGAATAGCAAGTTGTTTGCTACAGCAGGAAGCATACCCACAAGCGCAACCGTTAACGTCGCAAGAACAATGCGGATATAGTCACCTGGGTCAAGCGACGCAACCATGAACTTTACGAGATCGCGTACCGACAAACTGTTTTCAGGCAAAGGCCGATAAAAGCAGAACGCATCGGGCGCGATAGCAGAGGCGCTACGCGCAGTCAGAAGCACCTTTTTATTCGTGCCTGGTTCAACATAACCATAACTGCGCAATCCCAATGGAATAATGGCAACCGGCTCGCCTGTATTCAACTGGCCCAAGTATGCACCCGTTGCATCAACCCACCATTTGCCTTCAAGTTTCACCCTGCGTTTCATCATTCCACATGAACGCATGGCAAAATCAACGCGTTCAGATGCGTCAGTTATCGTAGAAGGTATATCGGGTGCAGTTTTTCCGAAGTAGCGCAGCACTGCCGCCAAAGCGTTATCAGTTGCAACCACATCGTCAAGCGTCATACGCGTAGCGCGCTTGCTTCCTTCTACAGCACGAGCAATGCGCTCAAAAGCCTGCTCGACTTCATTGTCGTCAAGCCGCTTGCGCGTTTCCAGTTGTTCTTCAAACCAACTCATGCTTTACCCGTTAACCTCTTAGCCATTCTTTACCAATTCGGCATACTTACCATCCATTGCCATCAATTCGGCATGTGTACCTCTTTCGGCTACGCGACCATGATCAAGGACGATGATTTCATCGCAATCTCGTATCGTGGACAATCGATGAGCCACCACAATGCACGTGATTTCACGTCTACGAATAGCCTTGATTACTTTTTCTTCAGTCTTAGCATCAAGAGCGCTTGTAGCTTCGTCAAGAATGGCGATTGTGGGGTCTTGCGCAAGCACGCGAGCTATTTCAAGACGCTGAAGCTGACCGCCTGAAAAGTTGCGCCCGTTTGGCAAGACTTCACTGCGGTACCCGTCTTCACGCGTAAGAATATCGTTGTGAATATCGGAGTCGCGACAAGCCATGATAATCTCGAAGTCCTCGATTGACTTATCCCACAACGCCACGTTGTCCGTAACCGTACCAGCAAACATTGAAATATCTTGGTCGACTACAGCAACCGAGCCGCGCAACTGTTCGCGAGGAATATCGCTGATTAGCTTGCCGTCGAAACGAACCTCTCCCGACCACGGTTTATACAGACCGCTAATTATCTTAGCAATGGTAGACTTGCCCGAACCTGAACCGCCTACAAGGGCAATCCATTGCCCAGGTTCGGCATGAAGATTAAGGTTTTCTACCGTTGGCTTTTCGAGTCGCGAATAGCCAAACGTTATGTCTTTCACATCTATAGCACCAGACAGCTTGTATAGCCCCGATTGCGACACCGATTCAGGTACTTCTTCGACATCTTCACTTGCGACATCGGTCTTGTAGTTAAGTACATCCTGTACGCGTTCCATCTCGGTGGTTGTTTCTTGAATGGTCTGACCAAGGTTCACTAATGAATTGACAGGCGCCATAAAAGCAGAGAGAAAACCTTGAAATGCCAGCAACATGCCCGCCGTAAAGTTACCACTCATGATGAGGAACGTACCGAAAATAAGCACGATTACATTCGCCAGCTGAACCAGCAAAGCGGGTAGCGCACCCAGACGAGCGTTCAAACTAGCAAAGCGCACTGTTCCGTTGCTTACAAGCGCTTGCATGCCGCTCCAGCGCTCGAAGAAACCTTCTTCAGCACCCGATGCTTTAATGGTTTCAATCATATCGATACCAGCAACGGTAACAGCACTAAAAGCACCAGCATCGCGAACCTGTTGCCGCATGACGTTTACGCGCTTTTTCGAAATATACCGCGCCAAAAACGCATTAACGACAACTGTTGTCACACCAACAAGTGCAAGCGGAACGCTATAAAGCACCATGACAACCAAATATAAAATAATAAGCACACAGTTCATGATTGCGGGCGCTAGCTGCTGCACTACCGTCATAGCAATGCTTTCGTTCGCTGCCTGACGTTGCTGCAAATCACCAACGTATCGCTGAGCGTAAAACTCGACAGGCAAATGCAGCAAATGCCAGAAGAACTGCGAAGCGGCTACAGCCTCGAACTTGCCTCGAATTCGAAGCAGGTAAACAGCATTAGCAAACGACACGATGCACTGAAGCAACGCCAAGATTGAAAGCGTGATAACAAGCAAGCTAAGCGCTGAATCATTGCTACCCGAGTTGCCAAGAACCGCATCAGCAAACACACGGGCCATAGAAGAATTGACGATACCAATCACGGAAAGAATGATGGTAGCCAATGCTACAAACATAATAGGTGCCCCCATGCCACGCAAGCGCTTACGAATGAATTCGATAGTGGATGGTGGTGATCCCGCCTTCTCGAATGAATCGCCAGGATGCATAAGAAGCGCAATGCCTGTGAATGCTTTATCAAATTGATCAATGGGAACACGTTCCTGCCCACGAGCAGGGTCGTTAATATAAGCCCACTTCCCGTTAGCTGAAAAGCCCGTCAACACAACAAAGTGATTGAAGTTCCAAAAAAGAATACAGGGAAACTCTGCGTTAGTCCGAAGCCCTTCCAAGTCGTACGTATAGCCATCAGCTTCCATTCCATACGATCGAGCCGCACGAAGAATGTTGATTGCCTTACTGCCATCTCGTGATATACCGCATTCAGAACGCGTTTCTTCAAGCGGCACCCAGCGTCCGTAATACGCAAGAATCATAGCTAGACAGGCAGCGCCGCACTCGGTCGCTTCCATCTGCATAACTTGGGGGACATTTCGGACGCGGTTTGCCATATTACGACTGCGCCCCTCCGAACAAGTAGCTAAGCGGAGCTACTTCTTTCATAGTGATTTGAACTGGTACGTCGTCGCCTTCTTCCCATGAAGATAGCTCGTCTGGAACCGCGATAATCACTTCGTAGCTCCACTGTGAAAGATTCAACGAAGCAATAGCGTAATCACTACCAATGATGGTATTAACTTCACGCTGGGAATACGGACTATCATCCACTGACACAATACTTGTTTCGCGGCCCGCTACCACAACCTTACTACCAGTTGTAGCAGTTGTACCTTCGTTTTCAAGCGGCAAGAAGCATACGATTTTGCCGTCTTTTATAACACCGGTCGTATTAGCAGTAATGGGCAACGTAGCTGTAAGACCCCAAATGAAAGCCGCAACAAGAAGAGCCGCTACAGCACCAATAAGAATCCACGCCGAAGGATTCGTAACCTTTAGATAATGATCAAGGTCGTCAGCCGTCGACATTTTGCGAAGTGCTGTCTCTCGGAACATTTGGGAACCAAGAGTTGTTTGCTTGTCCGATGTTTCTGCCACGGCATCCCCTTTCCGTTTTGCCATAACCATCGCAAGCCACTGTATAAAATACCACTTTAGCTGCACTTATGTACTTATGATACCGCAGTGCGCCTTATATTTGGTAAGATACTCAACGTTTTGAGCTTCACGCTAAAAGTTATTCCAAACTGTTACGTTTTTAGCCGCCACACCCGCATTACTCTATACGTATCGAGGAACTATATGGCTGAAGCAAAAAAGACAACACTCACCGTAGCCACCCTTTTTTGGGGACGCACTGCTGCGCTTAGTCGACGCATACGAGTCACTGCGCTCGTATTCACCATAGCTGCTATCGTATCGCTTTCGCTCTGCCAGCTTGGTTTCTGGCCTATAGGGGAAGTTGCAGGACGATCTGTTTATGTCATGATGCTGCTTGCTCCACCTGTTATGGGAGCACTCCTTTTCGGCCCGGTTACTGGCGCCTTACTGGGCCTTTGCTCGGGAGCAATAGCCTTCTTTCATGCAGATGCTTTGCCACTCGACTTCTATGAGCACAACTTTATGACACCCCTGAACACGTTCGTGCTTTTGACGCTTATTGGTTTCCTTGCAGGGTTATTGTTTAAGATTGGCTTACGCCACGAACCAAGAGGCGCCTTACGTGTTGCTATTATCATTGGTATAAGCATCTTCATATCAGCTGCAGCAAGCGGCGGCGTGCTGCTAAACATGGCCATCCAGTACGGGATAGACCATCTTGCTGAAATCCAAGAATACCTGCTTCTAACCCCTTTGGGCATGCTAGCCCAAATGAGCGTCGATGCCATTACGATTGCCCTGTTATGTCTTGCAGTCGACGCAATCTTCCTTTCGTTAGCTACACGCAGTCCCAGCGAACGTAAACTACTAACGGTCTTCCGCGTTTGGATGCTTACCATTTCCGCCATCGTTTTCATGGCAACAAGCGCCTTTATTTTTACAGCAACCACCATTATTTCGAATGACAACTCTTGCGCCACTATGATGAGCGAAGTCGCATATCTAGCAGGTCAGCTTGATGGACAACAAAATGCCAACCCCGAAACATTGCTTCGTGGCTACACCGAAGAGAAAAATGGCAGCGTTGTCGTCACAGACAAACTGGGAATAATCACAGGAACAGACAACGAGAAACGATTCCCTCTTGGTGATTCCTTTGCCGATGATGTAGGATACGGCGAAAAGTTCTCGAACCCCGAAGATCCCGCAAACAACTTTTTGCAATTCATTGTCGATGGTAACGAGGTTAGCAAAATACAAACACTCGCAGATGATGGCACCTGGACAATGGAGTTCACTTACATAGCAGCTGCACCTTATGATGACGGATATGTTGCTATGCTTCGCAGCACAGCAATGATGTTTGAATCGCGATCTTATACCATGACTTCAACTACACTGCTGGCCTTCTTACTTATTCTTGCTACAGCACTTGTTGCATCGCGTTTGGTAAATTCCGACGTTGTTCGCCTTATCGACAGAACAAATAGCTCTCTAGAAAAGATTACCGAAGGCGACTTAAACGAGCATGTTGGCGTTCGCGAAAGTCGCGAATTTTCATCCCTGTCTGCTGGCATTAACACCACCGTAGCAGCTTTGAAGGACACAATCGAAGAAGTCGAACAGAAAAACGCTCAAGAACTGCTAACGGCGAAAGCTATTCAGCAAAGTGCCCTACCCTCTGCTAATCCACCCTTCCCTGCTATTGAAACATTTGACCTGTATGCCACGATGACCCCCACACGTGAAGTTGGTGGTGACTTCTATGATTTCTTCGAGCTTGACAACAAGCGTATCGGGTTCGTAGTGGCCGATGTAAGCGGCAAGGGTATTCCGGCAGCATTGTTCATGATGTCTGCCAAAACAGCGATTCACGGAGCGATGGAATCACATAATGATTTAGCTCAAGCAATCAGCGTTGCAAATCGCAGCCTATGTATCGGTAACGAATCCGAGATGTTCGTAACAGTATTTGCAGGTGTACTTGAATACGAGACTGGAAAGCTAACCTATGTGAACGCTGGCCACAACAAACCTCTTATCAGACGCAACGGCGAATGGTCCTGGCTAAAAGAGCGATCAGGTCCCTTCCTTGGTTCATTCGAGGGTGTAGCGTATAAAGAATTCGAAACACTACTTCATCCAGGCGACGGATTATTTGCTTATACCGACGGTGTCAGCGAAGCATTCAGTGCAGAAGAAGAACTGTATGGCAACGCACGACTCGAAGAATTCCTGACATCCCACAGCGACTTACATCCCCAGCGTCTGCTGCGATCACTGCGCGCCGAACTTATCGGATGGGCGTACGGTACCGATCAATCTGACGACATCACGATGCTTGCACTAAAATACGGAATTCCACCCGAGCACGGGTTTTCGCTAACCACAGAAGCAAGCATTGAAAACTTCGAAGAAATAGAAGCCTTCACCAAGAAACATCTAAACGATGTCGGATGCCCATCAAAGCCAGCTCACCAGATACTAATCGCCGTTGAAGAACTGGTTGTGAACGTATGCAGTTACGCATATCCCGATGCCACGCCAGATGAACCTGGATTCCTTCGCATTCATTTCACCTGGCAACAACCAAACGTCGTCATGATAGAAATTGCAGACGATGGCATACCGTTTAACCCACTTGAAAAACCTGACCCAGAACGTCCTACAAGCATTGAAGATACACAGGTTGGCGGCCTTGGCGTACTTATGACCAAAAAGCTAATGGACAAAGTAGAATACTACCGCGAAGGCATCGCGAACGTAACCATCATTACAAAGCGCTGGGAATAAAAGTGCCTTTTAAAACCTTACCTGGAAGCTCTACTGTACGATATCCAAAACGTCAACAAGGCCTGTGTCGTCGAATACTTCCATTACCTCGTCGTTGGGGTGTGCTATGTGCAGCG
>JAZQRZ010000050.1:0-2238 GCA_045629845.1 Eggerthellaceae bacterium
CAGATTAATGCGACCAATTACAGGAAGAAGAATGCCGATATGGCTCCACTTTAAATGGAATGCATCGTTTTGTTTGGCAACCTTAACGCCAATAATCGCCGCCACAACGATGAGTAACATCAACCACCACCAGTGGGTACAAAAATCAGAAGCCCCAATAACAAATTGGGTGATAGCAGGCAGTTCCTGCCCCAAGTCGGCAAAAGTAGAGCTAAACACAGGCACCGCAAACACCATGATGATAATCACAACAACAACGGCAATAACCATAACGAACGTGGGATAAATCATGGCGCTGCGAACCTTGGCCTTGGTACGACTACTCTTTTCGAAATAATTGCTTAAGCGGCGAAAAACAACCTCGAGCGAACCCGACTCTTCACCTGCACGAACCGATTCGATAAAGGTCGTTGGCAGGTTGTTGCCAGCCTTCTTTAAACTGTCAGACAAGCTGTAGCCCGCTGCCACATCGTCTGCTGCGTTCTTTAGCACCTTAGCCAACGTTTTATCATCGGTCTGATTCGCAATAAGCTCAAGCGTACGCGTAATAGGCAGGCCAGCCTTTAGTAGGATGGCAAACTGATTACACATGATGGCAAGCTCTTTTTCCTTAGTCTTGCGACCACCTAACCGTAAATCCAAGTCACGCTTCGTGTCTCCCGCTTCAGAAATGCGTTCGACAATAAGACCACCTTCGCGAAGCTGACGCAAAGCCTCGGATTGCGTATTGGCTTCGGCAATACCCTCGAAGGGCTGACCGCCTTCTATGGCACGAGCTGTGTAATTGAACGTTTTCACGTAGGTTTCCTGTCTTCGTTATCGAGCGTTGCGTCCAACCATTTCGGGGTCGCGCGCGGCCGCAATAGCCGTATCGCGCGAAATGATACGCTGTCGCACCATCTGTGACAGCATGTTATCCATAGTGATAGAACCCAAATCAGCCGTAGTTGCCAACGTGTTTTCAATCTGCGGGGTTTTGCCTTCGCGAATAAGATTACGGATGGCATGGTTCACAATCATAACCTCGCAGGCTACCGCACGCCCCTGCCCACCCGCACGAGGAAGCAGCTGCTGCGACAACACTGCTTGCAACACCATGGAAAGCTGCAAGCGAATCTGACGCTGGCGACCTTCGGGGAACACGTCAACCAAACGGTCGATAGAATCAGCGGCGCTTTGCGTATGCAGCGTACCAAATACCAAGTGGCCCGTTTCGGCTGCGGTAAGCGCCGTTTCGATGGTATCAAGGTCGCGCATCTCGCCAATAAGAATAACATCGGGGTCTTCACGCAAAATAGCGCGCAAGCCTTCGGCGTACGAAATGGTGTCGCGACCGATTTCGCGCTGGTCAATCGAACACAGCTTAGGTTCGTAAACGTATTCAATAGGGTCTTCCAGCGTAATAATGTGGTCGGGGCGCGTAAGATTGATCTGGTTCAAAATAGAAGCAAGTGTGGTTGATTTACCCGAGCCTGTTTCGCCCGTCACAATAACAATACCCTTTTGATAATTCGGGAACTCTTGCACAACAGGCGGCAGACCCAAGGTTGAAAGCTCGGGAATCGTATTCGAAAGCAAACGAATAGCCAAGCACACCGAGCGCATTGACTGATAAATATTCAGACGACAACGCACATGACCAGCGTAGGTGTCTGCCATATCAAGTTCGCCCATACTGGCAATGGAATCATACGCATCGCCTGCCGCTTCGCGCGCGATAGCTTCGCAATCTTGCCGTGTTAGCACGTGGTCGCCCAGGTTAACCAGCTTGCCATCAACGCGAAAACGTACTGGTACGCCCGCTGCAATATGCACGTCGGACGCACGCGCTGCCTCGGCCTGCGAAATGATGGTATCCATTAAGCCCATAGTCTGCCTTCTTTCAACTGCGATTCCGCTTGAATGAAAACTGCTCTGTGCGGCCTTTCTTATTCAGTCATGTACACGGTGCGATAGATTTCATCCGTCGTTGTAATGCCCTTCAAAACCAAGTCACGTGCATTCGCAAAGATGGACTGGAAGCCACTTGCCTTTACCGCTGCTTGCAGATCTTCGCGCGGCTGGTGGTGATAAATAACATCGCTGATGTTGCGGTCGATAATCAGCGCTTCAGCCACAACGATACGGCCACGATAGCCACTGTTAAAGCATTCAGGACACCCTGCGCCACGATAGAACTGAACATCGCCCGCATCGGGGTCAAGACCAAAGTTGCGCAAATCTTCGGGCGAAGGCGTG
>JAZQRZ010000051.1:0-2141 GCA_045629845.1 Eggerthellaceae bacterium
AAATCGGGTCTTACGCCTGCTGACGTGCGCGACATGCTGCAGGTTTGTGCAGGTCTGCCAAACCTTCGCGTACGTGGTCTTATGACCATGGCGCCACTGGGCGATATGGAAGCTGCTCGTTCAACGTTCGAAGGCTTGCGCAATTTGCGCGATGAACTGCGCGTTAACTTCCCTGATTGTGTCGAACTTTCAATGGGTATGACCGACGACTGGGATATCGCTATTCAAGAAGGTGCAACCATTGTTCGCATTGGTCGCGCCATCTTCAGTGACATCTATTAGTTTTTCGCTTGCCGTTTGCCGTTCTGCTGTTTACAGCTCATGGGAATTTTGCCCTATGGGTTGTTATCGCATGTGATTCAGGTACTATATATGCATCTAGAAATGCATCTAGTCCCGCGAAGAAGCAGGTGATTACATGGCCAGGAATATTGCTGATAGCGCAGCCGATGCGTTTGACGGCTTGAAGTCTCGTCTGGGGTTTGGTCGCAAAGACGACGAATTCTACGATGACGATTACGATAACTACGACGATTACGATGACGACTATAACGACGATTATGGCGATTATGGTCGCAACTATCGCGATGACGAGCCAGTAGGCGGCTTCCGACCTGCTACAACGCGTTCGTCTCGTTCTAGCCGTTTCGGCCGTGGCGAAAGTGCTGCCGGCAATCTGGTTTCCATCGATGACGTGAAGGAACACACTCGCATTCCCGAACGTCTGAACCGTGATCCGCTGGCTCCAGCTGAGGATTCGTATTCCACGCGTTCTAGCTCTAGCTACGACGACGATTATGCGCCCAGTTCTTCGCGTTCCGAAGGCTACGATTCGCTGTTCGAATCTACCGAAACGCCTACGTTCACCCCGTACGACCCGTACGAGGCTTATTCCAGCTCTAACCCTGCAGCGTATTCGACTACGCGTCCGCTTACGGTTATCAAGCCGGTTGTATATGGCGATGTCGAACGCGTAGCACGCGCGGTCAAGTCGGGCGATGTTGTGGTGCTTGTTATGCGCAACACGCCTGACGATCTGTCGAAGCGCATTCTGGACTTCTCGTTTGGTGTGGCCAGCGCGCTTGATGCAAACGTTGAGTGCCCGGGCGATAAGGTGTTTGCCATCGCACGTGGCGCTGCGCTTACCGAAGACGAAAAGACGCGCTTGCGCAATCAAGGTGCGCTGTAAACATGGCTGGTCGTAAATTCGACGCCATTGTTTCCTCCATTTACGTAGGGGCGCACTCCGTGCGCCCTATAACTACTCTTGGGAGTGTGCGCTAATGGCTGCTCAAAAATCGTTCGTCATTGTCGGTGGCGGCAAAATGGGCGAAGCTATCCTTTCGGGATGGCTTGCTAGTGCTGCTCAGCCTGCAACCGATATTACCGCCGAAGATATCTTTGTTGTTAATCCTGGTGAAGAGCGTCGTACGTTCTTGAAGGATACGTATGGGGTAACCTGCGTAGCTGATGTCGCCGATGTACCCAGTGCGCTTGCTGTGGCTGGCGTACAACAGCCTAGCGTTGTCGTGCTTGCGGTTAAGCCACAGGTCATGATGGGCGTGCTTGATTCCTTGGTGCAGCTGCCTGTATTTCAGGGCGGGCAAGATGCTAACGCCCCGCTGTTCGTTTCTATCGCTGCTGGTCTTACCACCGAACGCCTCGCATCGGCATTGCCTGCAGGCGCGCCGCTTGTTCGCGTAATGCCCAACATGCCGCTTATGGTAGGGGCGGGCGCTTCAGGTGTGTGCGGCGGTGCTAACGCAAGCGCCGATCAGGTGCGCTATGTGGCCGACCTGTTTGGCTGCCTTGGCCGCGCGGTTGTCGTTGACGAATCGCACATGGATGCTGTCTGTGCCGTTAGCGGCTCGGGCCCAGCGTATGTGGCTGCCTTGGTTGAAGAGTTGCGCGATGCTGGCGCAGCCCAGGGGCTTGATCCTGAACTGGCCGAAGTCCTGGCGCTTCAAACGGTACTTGGCACCGCGCGTCTTATCGACGAAACCAGCCTTACTCCGCAAACAGCGCGTGAAGCTGTGTGTTCGCCTGGCGGCACCACACTTGCCGCGCTCGACGCTATGAACGAAGCGGGCTTTTCCCAGGTAATCAGTGCGGGCGTTGCAGCAGCGGTCCGTCGCTCTAAA
>JAZQRZ010000052.1:0-2653 GCA_045629845.1 Eggerthellaceae bacterium
CACTGTGTATCGAAGCGTCGGTGACGTGCGACATGAGCTCTTCACTGACCAAGAAATAGTCAATACGCCACCCCGCATTGTTCTTGCGAGCGTTAAAGCGGTAGCTCCACCACGAATAAGCGCCCGCCGTATCGGGATGCAGCCTGCGCCACGTGTCGGCAAAGCCTGCATCAAGCAGTTCGCTGTACTTACCACGCTCTTCATCGGAAAAGCCAGCGTTACCACGGTTCGGACCTGGGTTCTTCAAGTCGATCTCTTGATGAGCCACATTGAAGTCGCCGCACATGACAACAGGTTTTGCCTGCGCCTTGCTTCCATCAGGCAAGGTACCCTCCTCAAGACCCTTGCAAAAATCGCGGAAAGCATCATCCCATTGCATGCGATGATCGATACGCGCCAACTCGTTTTGCGCGTTAGGTGTGTACACGTCGACAAACCACAGCTCAGGGAATTCAAGAGCGCAGATGCGACCTTCATTATCAAGATACTCGTCGCCAAGCCCATGCAGCACCTGCAACGGCTCACGCTTCGAAAACACTGCCGTACCCGAATAGCCCTTACGTTCGGCATAGCTCCAGTAATCGTGATAGCCTGGCAACTCTAAATCGACCTGACCTGCCTGAAGCTTCGTTTCCTGCAGCGCGAATACATCAGCATCGAAGGTTGCAAAGATACCTTCGAAGTCCTTCTTTAGCACCGCACGAAGCCCGTTAACATTCCACGATACGAATTTCATAGCACTCACCTCACCAAGAACAATTGGTTATTTGTGATACGGCTCGCCACGAGAAATCTTGCAAGCACGATACAGCTGTTCAAGCAGCACAACGCGCGCAAGATTATGCGGCAACGTAATGGGACCAAACGAAAGCGTTTCGTCAGCACGCGCCAGCACGTCAGCCGACACGCCACACGAACCGCCAATTACAAACGCAATTTCGCTTTCACCCGAAACACCCAAATCATCGATATGCTGCGACAAAGCTTCGCTTGAACGTTGCTTGCCGCCAATTGCAAGCACCACAACACGAGCGCGCTCGGGCAGTGCCTTCAGAATTGCTGCACCTTCGCGCTCGACCGCCGCCGCTTCCCCGCCAACACGCGCAGGGTCAACATCGGCAATTTCAGCAACAGTTGTCTTAGCGTAGGGCTGCAAACGTTTTAGATACTCAGCACACGCGTCGACCCAAAAACGCTCCTTCAACTTGCCCACTGCAATAACTGTGAACTTCATAACGACCCCTAAATACACAAGCACCCCGGCCGAACCGGGGTGCTGCATTCATTCATGTGTTACACAACCGGTGCGTCAGCGCCACCTGTTGAAAGAATCGTGCCGGTTCTTTCGTCGATCTCGGTCTTATTGACCGGCGGCAGGCCCTGATCCATGCGTTTAATCATTTCCTTCCAGGCAGCTTCATCAAGATACTCATACCAAGTTTCATCGATGTAAGCACTGGTGGTGGGCTCCATAGCTGTGTACATATCTTTTTCGGGATCCATGCCCTTATAAATCTGAGCCAGACCAATGATGTCGGAAAGTTCAAGGTCTGTGGTCACGTATTGCGAAAGCGTCTGCACCGAGCTTGCAATGGTCATAACGTCAGAAGACAGAATCTTCTTTGCAATTGCGCTAATAACCATGCGCTGATTTGCTGCACGCATAACGTCGCCGTCGTCAGCCACATCATCATACGAGTGGCGCGAACGACACAGGTCAAGTGCCTGTTCGCCATTCAGCGTTTGCCAGCCAGCCGAAAGGTGCGCATCGATAACATCGTCATTGATATCCATCGGAACGTTTACTTCAACGCCACCCAATGCATCAACAATCGAGCTAAAGCCACCGAAGTCAACGACCGCATAGTGCGAAATCGGCACGCCAGCCATCGTAGAAACTGCCTTAATAGCACCAGCAGGACCATAGAATTCGTAGGCAGCATTAATCTTTTGCTGACCATATTCACCCAGGTCAACCATAGTATCGCGGTGAATGGAAATAAGCGCGACCTTCTTGTTTGGTGGGTCGATGCGCGCAAGAATCATAGAGTCGCTTCGGCCGTACTGATCGCCAGCGTACTTTTCGTCACCAGCACGCCAGCCGCCCACGTCAGCGCCCATAAGCAACATGTAGAACGGGGTATCAGCCAAAGCTGTAGACGTTGTTTCACTTTCACCTGGAGCGGGCTCAAGTGCGTCGAGTGCTTCCTGCGTAACGTTGCGATGCAGGTTTTCAGAGATTGAATTCACATAAGCCCAAGCAGCGCCTGCGCCAATCAGCACCACAGCCAAAACGATGACTGCCGCAATAATGATGTTGCGCTTCTTGTTCGAACGCTTAGGAGCATAGTTGCCATGTGCGCCGCCGTTCGAGCCGCCTGCCCCATAAGAAGCGCCAGCGCCATATGCACCGCGACCGCCCTGCTGAATAGTGGCCGGGCGCATACCTGAACGACCAGAGGCCTGCGTTTGCATAGGCGTGCGCTGCGGCGAACGCGAGTAACGCTGAGCACCAGCCGAGCTTGAGCCAGAACCATAAGCAGAACGACGATACGAATTTATTGCAGCATTGTCGAAATGTTCGCTAAACGAATTTGGCGAGTCCTGAGGCATGCGGCGGGTTGAACCATTTCCGCGATTGTCAGCATAGGCG
>JAZQRZ010000053.1:0-2214 GCA_045629845.1 Eggerthellaceae bacterium
TCTGTCTTCGGTAGAGGCGTGTATGCCAGATTGTAAAGAACCCTTCAATTGAGCCATTGTTTTTTTATGCCATCTTGTTGGCATGTTGCACAGCGGGAAAATAGTCGCTTTTATTTATTCCGTACGTGCGAATGTAGAATCTGCTTGTCCTTCGTGGAACAGGTAGTGATTATCGGCAGTGAAGAGTCCTATGCCTTCCTTTTAGTTTTTAATCGTTATACGACCCTGGGGTTGAGCGTAAGAGTCAGGCACCACGCCGCCGCATTCATCTTGCAGGTAGTGTCGCAGCGCTTGGAACGAAAGATAGCTCGTTGGTTGTGAAGACTGTGATGCTTCGGTAAATACAGCAAAGGTGTCGCCACCCGCTGCAACGAAATCGGCTACTGCAATGGTGTACGTTGCATTCAGATCAAAGCCCTTGCCACCCACATCACTAAAGTGGGTTATACAAGCTTTGCTTGGCGCTGGGCGTGCCAGTGGTCAAATGCAGAATAGAGCGCATGGAATACAGGAACAGCTGCGACGCCAACGATAAGCGCAACGGTCCACATATCCCCAACGAAGGGACTAATCGAGAACAGATTCGGGAAGAGCGCGGCGCCTCCGATAGTACCCACAACAACTACGACGAGCAGCGCTATACGGATAGGTGTAAACGGCATAGATACGCGGAAGATAAGGTTCATGCCAATCCAGGCAGTAAGAAGAACGCAAAGCGTAGACACTTGCCCATAGTTAAGGCTAAGACCTAGGTATCCCCATAGGTTAACCGCGAGTACGGCGAATATAACGGTAAGCGAACCAGGGATTGATTTGACGATAACGTTTTCAAGGAAGTGGCCTTTAATGCGATCACGGTTTGGTTCAAGGGCTAATACGAACGAAGGTAGGCCAATCGTAAACGCACTGATTAAGGTCATTTGGATGGGCTGATAGGGGTATTGCCAAGGCAACAGAATGAACAGGACGGCTAGCACCATGGAAAACACTGTTTTCACCAGGAATAACGATGCCGAACGCTGCAGGTTATTAATAGAACGACGCCCTTCGGCCACAACTTTGGGCATACTGGCAAAATCGTTGTCAACAAGTACAAGCTGCGCCACGTTGCGAGCTGCATCAGAACCAGCTGCCATAGCCACCGAACAATCTGCTTGTTTCAGGGCTAGCGTGTCGTTAACGCCATCGCCCGTCATGGCTACGGTGTGACCTGCGTTTTGCAGCGCTACAACAAAGGCCTTCTTTTGTTCGGGCTTTACGCGACCAAAGATGCTGTACTTTTCCACTGCTCGAGCGATATCGTTGTCGCCAGCAAGGGTGGATGCATCTACAAAGCGGTCGGCATTCGGCACGCCAACTTGGGCTGCAATGCCTGATACCGTGCGCGGATCGTCACCTGAGATTACTTTTACATCAACGCCTTGCTCACAGAAGAAACCAATGGTTTCGGCGGCGGAAGCGCGGATTTGATCACGAATCATGACCAGCGCAATTGGTTCTGGTGTGCCGACAAGTGTTTCGCCTTCAAAGCCATCAACGCGCGCAAGTACAAGTACGCGGGCGTGGGTGGCACGCGATTCAACTTCGTCAGCAATGGCTGCAAATGCATCGCCTAGAATAAACTGACCTGCACCCATGACGTAGCTCTTGTTGCCTTCAAGCGTGGCGCCTGACCATTTGCGGTCGGACGAGAAGGGAACATACGCAAGAGTTTTGACAGGCTTCATGTTAAGGGATTCGCCCCAAGCAAGAAGCGCCTTGCCAGTTTCGTTGACATCGGGGTCAGCCGCCGCGATAGAAACGAGTGCACTTGTGGCTTCCCATTCGCGTTCGCCTTCAGGTAGTGCCGATGTGTCGCCAAGTACATGTAAGCCTTCGACTTCCATTGCGCCCGAAGTAATGGTGCCCGTTTTGTCTAGGCATAGGGTGTCGACGTGCGCAAGTGTTTCGATGCAGTACAGCTGCTGTACCAATACTTGATGCTTTGACAGTCGAATAACTGCAAGGGCAAGTACGGTAGACGTAAGCAGGATAAGACCTTCAGGAACCATGCCAACCAGCGCTGCGACAGCTGAAAGAATGGCTTCGTTGAATTCCACGCCACCAAACCAATGCATGCTACCGAATAGCAGCAAGCCGACGGGGAAGATAAAGAAGCTGACGTACTTGATGATGTTATTCATCGTCGTCATGATTTCGGAGTTGATTTCTTTT
>JAZQRZ010000054.1:0-3149 GCA_045629845.1 Eggerthellaceae bacterium
ACACTTGTTTTCCTCGCCGAACGGCAGCGCCAAGAACTCGCTGATAATCGGAACAAGCTCGCTACAATCAACATAGTGGCTTTTCTCATTCAGCTTCGAGGTGTCCTGAACGCGCCAATAGCGATCATTCACGTCGGTCAGGTAATAGCTGGCGCCGTTTACATCCATATACACCGAATGATGCGCATGCAGATACGTCGTCAGCTCGTCGAAAGAAATCTCGAGCTTCTCCTCAGCCTTCATCCCCATAGCGACCCCCTTCAGGTCTCGTGATACAACGCTGAACCCATCATAGCAATTCGAGGACGATACATGCCTGAGAATTACAAACTAGAACAACGATTTATGACACGAATACTCTGCAAAAGAAGAAACGCTATTACACACATTTCCCACCAGCGGCTTCAAGGTGAGAAAAGAAGGAAAAGGGCTTAGCCCTTTTCCTAATTATTCAGCAGAATCTTTGCGGGCAGCTACGGCTTCGATTTGAGCAATGATGGCATCAAGCGCGCCATTGACATCGTATTCTTCAATCTTGCCTTCGTCGCACAGACGAGCAAAATTGGGATCGATAGGCAACGTTGCCAGCGCAGGAATTTGATAGCGCTTTGCAACAACCTTGCCCTGCGGTTCGCCGAAAATGTAATGTTCAGCATCGCACTTGTCGCACTTGAAGTAAGCCATGTTTTCGACCAAACCAATAACAGGCTTATCCATATCGTGAGCCAGGTTAACAGCCTTACCAACAATCATGGCAACTAGTTCCTGCGGGGCAGATACCGAAATAATGCCGTCAACTGGGAAGGAATGCATAACAGTCAGGAATACATCGGACGTTCCAGGAGGCATATCGACAAACATGTAATCAATATCTTCCCAATTCGTTTCATCCCAGAACTGGTTCAGGATGCCCGTAATAACCGGACCACGCCAAGCAACAGGAATATCTGCCTGTGGCAGCATAAGGTTGATAGACATAACCTTAATGCCGCTTTCGGTAACAGCGGGATTGATGCCATCTGCGTCGGCTGTGATTTGACCATGACCATGAATGCCAAATGTTTTCGGAATGGAAGGACCAGTAATGTCTGCGTCAAGGATAGCAACCTTAAAACCCTTGCGAGCCATTTCAGATGCAAGCAAGCTGGTAACAAGCGACTTACCAACGCCACCCTTACCAGATACCACGCCAATAATGTTTTTCACATTTTTACGAGCGGTCGGTTTTGGGGGTTCGGTACGCGAACCGCAACCTTCCACACTGCAACCGCTGCAGGCGCCCCCGCAGTCCAGCTCTTCATTTTCTGCCATAGTTGAACCTCTCTCTTAGCTGTTTAACATCAGGATGATAGCACAGCGTGCATTTACCGACATAAAGCACTAAACTATTGAAGATTGTGAACATACACGGCTTCACAAGCGTTTTTTGCAGGTGAATGACAATTAGAAATTGCACAGGAGCACAAACGCCATGACAAATGACGAATACAGGCAGCCTAGTCGCCGACAGCCCAACCAAAACCACCAGGTGCATCAGTATCAGCAAGCATATCAACAGGGTGATCAAGCCCGCCGTTCCGCTCAACAGCAACAAGCAAGTCATTCGCAGCGCAATGATTATTCACAGCGAAACGCGCAAATGCGCGATTCTCGCCAAGCGCAGCAGAATGGCTATGCAAACCAGGCTCGCCAAGCATCGCGTCAAAGCTCTGCTTATAGCCGCAACGATGCGCGCTACACCAACCGTGGCCAGTATCCCGCCCAGCAGCGTCCAGCTAATCAGGCACAGTACGACGAACGTATGCGTTACGAATACGCCAACCAATATAACGCCGACCCTATGCGTCAGGAAGCTATGCGCTATAACGATCCTTCCCGCTATAGCTCTGCTGCAGCTGGCGGCTATAACAGCTTGTACGACCCACGTGGTCACGCTACCGCTAAAAAGAAGACCAAAGCTCCGCTGATTGTAGCCATTGTTCTGGCAGTTGCTCTTGCTGTCGCAGCCATCTGGGTATTTGTAATTCCCCACCCCTTCGATGTCACAGTAAACGGTAAAGAAGTCACCATGAATCCTGGCTCTACCGTAAATACGCTTGTCGAAGAAGGCTACGCGCGTCCTATAGCGGGCGACCTTATGGCAGTTGATGGTTCGCTTATTACTGCTGGCCAAGGCGAACCTTTTGCTGCATCCATTAATGGAAAAGCTGTCAGTGGCGATACCAAACTGGCAAAAGATATGGTCGTTGTAATTGACAACGGCGGAAACATTACCGAAGACTTCACGACAACCGAAGAAGTCGTTCCGTTTGAAACAGTTAACGATGATATGAGCTTTGAAGCCTACTGGACTGGTTCAATCCATCAGATGAGCGATGGCCAGGACGGCCTGCGCACGGTTAAGACTGGTTCCATT
Organism: Eggerthellaceae bacterium; assembly: GCA_045629845.1. Lineage (GTDB taxonomy): Bacteria > Actinomycetota > Coriobacteriia > Coriobacteriales > Eggerthellaceae > UBA9715. Next base: position 2,417 of record JAZQRZ010000054.1, read on the forward strand.
TCAGGCAAAACAGTTTCCGAAGACACGAAGCCTATGGTCCCTGGTGGCTATCACAATTACACCGTTCAAACTGACGAAAAGGTTATTGCGCTTACGTTCGATGATGGTCCTTGGCCTGAAACCACCGACCAAATTCTTGATATCCTGCAGGAAAACGGTGCTAAAGCTACCTTCTTCACAATTGGTAACCAAATTCAACCCTACGCTGCATCAGTAAAGCGCGCCGCCGACATGGGCTGCGAAGTATGCACCCACTCTTGGGATCATGCCGACGGTTCGGGCCAAGGCGTCGACCTTACGCTGATGAGTGCTCAGGAGCAAATTGACGAGATTACGCAGGGCTACGCCGCAATTGCAGCCGTCCTTGGCAAAGAGCCAACGCACATCATGCGTGCACCGGGTGGTAATTTCCACGACGGCATCATTACCACGCTGTGGCCCTATGTTGATGCTGAAATAGGCTGGGATGTTGACACTGAAGACTGGGCCAAGCCTGGAAGTGATGCAATTGCTGCACGCATCCTAAGCGTTCAGCCTGGTCAGGTAATCCTAATGCACGATGGTGGTGGCGACCGTGAGCAAACCGTTGCTGCCTTGCGTCAGGCACTTCCCCAGCTGATTGCGCAAGGCTACAAGTGCGTCACGGTAAGCGAACTGCTTACCTACAACAAGGCCTAAAACAACTTAAATTTGATACTGGGATGGGTTGCCCGGACAAGCTTCGGCTAACCGT
>JAZQRZ010000055.1:0-8117 GCA_045629845.1 Eggerthellaceae bacterium
TTCGGGGTGGAATTGCACGCCGAAGGTGGGGTGCTGCGTGTGCTGAACAGCCATGACTTCGCCATCGGGGGCGCGTGCGGTAACTTTCAAGCAGGCAGGCAGCGTGTTGGGGTCGGCGGCTAGTGAATGGTAACGCGCAACTTTGGCGCGTTCAGGCAGCCCGCCGAACAGGGGGCTTGAAACGTCAAGCGAAACCAACGACTGCTTGCCGTGCATCAGCTGACGCGCATGGCCAACCGTAGCTCCAAAGGTCTCGCAAATAGCTTGGTGCCCCAGGCACACACCCAAGATGGGCAGTACACCAGAAAGCTCGCGGATGATCGCTTCGCAGTTGCCTGCGTCGGCAGGGTGCCCAGGACCAGGGCTAATAACCAGATGTGTCGGTGCCAGCTCGCGCACCCTAGCTGCATCTACCGCGTCGTTACGAACCACGCAAATGTCGGGATTCAGCTCACCAAGGTATTGGAATAAGTTGTACGAAAACGAATCGTAGTTATCGATAAGAAGAATCATTCCAGACCTCCTTCCGCAAGATTAAGCGCGTCAAGAACAGCTTGTGCCTTGTTGATGCATTCGCGGTTTTCGACTTCGGGCACGCTATCGGCCACGATGCCAGCGCCGCTGCGCACAAACACGCGCCCGTTGCGCTTGAAGGCCAGGCGAATCGCGATGCAGGTATCCATGTTTCCAGCCAGATCGATGTAGCCAATTGCGCCGCCGTAGATGCCGCGCTTGCAATCTTCAAGGTCGTTGATAATCTGTGCCGCGCGAATCTTTGGTGCCCCCGAAAGCGTGCCTGCGGGCAAAACCGATGCCAGTGCATCCAGCGCATCGCAGTCGGGTCGAATTTCGCCACGCACGGTAGAACCGATGTGCATGACGTGACTGAAGCGCAGTACCTCGTGGAAGCGCTCGACTTCAACTGTTCCGAATTCGCTGATGCGACCCAGATCGTTGCGTCCCAGGTCAACCAGCATGTTGTGTTCGGCCAGCTCTTTTTCGTCGGCCAACAGACTGGTTTCTAGTGCCTCGTCTTCTTCTTTTGAAGCGCCGCGCGGGCGTGTGCCAGCCAAGGGGAAGGTGTGCAGCACGCCGTCTTTCAACTTCACCAGCGTTTCGGGCGATGCGCCAGCCACTTCCATATCGGCCGAGCTGAAGTAGAACATGTAGGGTGAAGGGTTGGTTGCGCGCAGTACCCGATAGGTGTCAAGCAAGCTGCCTTCGAAGCTTGCGTCAAGGCGGTTTGAAAGCACCACTTGGAATATGTCACCTTCGCGAATGTGTTCTTGTGCGCGGCGTACGATTTCGCAGTATTCTTCGTCGTTGAATAGACGGCTGAATTCCGAAGTGCGACGTCCGAAGGTGCTGATTACGGGCATGCCAGTGCGAATCAATTCAGAAAGCTTCTTTAGGCGACGCTTGGCGTCGGCATACGATGCTTCGATATCAGCCGTGTCAACGTTGTCGATAAGTACAATCTTCTGACGGAAGTTATCGAAGGCGATGACCTGTTCGAATAGCATCAGGTCTACGTCATTGAAGCCTTCGTCGTCGCGCGCGTCAAGCGTCAGCGAGGGCTCGGCATACTTTAAAAAGTCGTAGGAGAAATAGCCCACCAAACCACCAGCGAAGGGTGGCAGTTCGGGCAGGCGTGGCGCGCGATAGGCGGCTAAAATGTCGCGAATCGATTGAATGGGGTTGCTTGTTGGCTGCTCTTCGCCATCGACCTTCAGTACGCCATCGCGTACGGTAACTTCGACGCTGGGGTTGAACCCCAAGAACGTGTAGCGACCCCAGCTTTGCTGTGGTTCGGCCGATTCAAGCATGTAGCAATGGTCGGAAGTGCCTTGCAGAATGCGCATTACCTCGATGGGTGTGCGCACGTCAGAATAGATTTCCAGGTATACCGGTACGCGCCGATATTCGCCCGCCCCTTGTGCGGCGAGTTCTTTCACGCCTTCTAAGCTTGGTAGCAGCATCGCTTTCTCCTGCCCGGCCCGAAGGCTGCCCTCCGAGCCATCAGAGGGCAATAAAAAACCGCCCTCGACCTGTTCGGTTCAAGGACGGGCTTCGAATTCGAGGCTCGCGGTGCCACCTTGATTCACGGGTTGCCCCGTGCACTTTGCGAAGCGCCATCACGCTTCCGGCTATAACGTCGCCTGCACGTCGCAGCATTTCCGCCGCGCCCTCGGTGGCCCATTTGCCGGGTTGCCATTGCCCGGATCTCAGCTACCCGGACTCTCTGTGAACGCATTCCCCGACGTTACTTCCACGTCATCGGTTTAGTTGGGAAGTATAGTCATCGTTTCGTGACGATGTCAACAACTATTTTTGAAAAATGTGACGAAGGGTTTGACCTTTGTCTTTATTAGGCTTCGTTGGTTTTGACGACCAGGTTGATAAGCTCTTGCTTGTTTGAAACACCCATCTTGCGATAGATGTTGCGCGTGTGCGTCTTTACGGTGTTTTGTGAAATCACTAGTTCGTTTTGAATGTAGGGAACTGAACGGCCAGTAGCCAGCAGTTCGAATACTTCGCTTTCGCGTTGCGAAAGACCGTGTTGCTCAGCCAAAAGCGCGTACACGTTTTCTTTGGGGGCTTCTTCGTCTTTTACGCGCGCATCGGCCAAAATGCCCGCTTGATGTGCGCTAAATACAAAGGCAAACACGATGACAAGTAGAATCAGCATTACATGGAACGCAAGGGCTTCTTGCGAATGGCCCGGCATACCAAGGCACACAACGGTAAGCGCGCCGCACGTCATGAACGTCCATTCGAACATGCATGAACGAGCCAGCACTTCGGCAGGGGATTTGTCGGTGCGCGCTACCATTTCGGCATTCAGGAACCACATGAACAGGTCACACGCCACAAAGCCGCCCATCAGCAATGCGCAGCCAATTTCGCCACCTGCGGGAACCAGCGCACGTGTGTCGGCAATCAGGAACGAACAGCCCACTATCATAGCCGGTCCACCAATGCCGAACAGCGCCTTTAGCATGGTACTCGGTGCCAGGTTCAGGGCAAAGAATAGCGCAAGCAAAGCGGCTAGGAAAGCACCACTAAGCATCGAGATTTGCAGGTTTGCAGATGCGTGCAGACAGGCTAAGCCCAACAGCAAACCTACGCAGAACCCGTAGGTTGCTACAAAAAACATCACGCGCGGGACCATACCCCTGACCAGGGGATTAACGCGGCGGAAGGTTTTTCCGCGAGGTTGTGTGCGCTTCGAGTTCGCCAAAATGGCACTTCCGATAAGCGGCAAGCCAAAAAGAGCCATTACGCGGAAGACAAGCGGAAAGAACATGATAAGGCCGCAGGCAATGATTCCGCAGGTTGCGCTTGCGCCCATGTGAACCATGACGCGTTCCGAGCGAATGTTGGACCAATAAACGTTGCCGCAAATCATGTGTACCGAAAATCCTGCACTTGCTGCAATACTTCCCAGTACAGCGACGGCTGCTTCGGCATTTCCTGTTAAGGGGGCAAGCGCCATAACTAATGTTCCAAGGGCTTGAACGCAGCCCATGCTAATCACGGCTGTTCGGAAGTGCAGATTGAAATTCAGTTTGTCACGCAGCAAAAAGACGCCTGCGTTACAAAGGGCAAGGGCGCAGGGAATTGAGATGCGTACAAAATGGGACAGTTGCGACCCAGGATCGTCGGATAGCGCACCGCAGAAAACGACCGCTAATAACCACGCATATTGCGTGCCAAACCCGAAGGCTTCCCAGGTGCGATTATTGATGGCAATTCGCTTGCTGCCCTGTTTTGCATTTCTGAGTAAATCACCAATCTTCACAGCGCGCCATAATCTTTCTCTTAAGAGCCAAATTAACGGCCGATTGGGAAAATCGTACATATTCCCAGTTCAGGTGCCATCATCCTTTTCGGGTGAAATCCCCTTTTTTGTACCTTATCACGCCTTAGGTAGGTCGTTGCTTGCAGTTTTATTTTTCAAAATCATAGCACTGCGCGAAGAGCGTGGTGGAAATTCAAGGGTCTAAGGAGGTAGGAATGGGAGAAGGAAAAGGCCGCATGGGGAAAGCCGGCATTAGCCGTCGTTCGTTCTTTGCGGGAATGGCTGCAACGGGTGCTGTTGCAGCTGCAGGTGTTGCAGGTTGTTCGCCTAAGGCAAGCGGGTCGGCTTCGGCTGCTAGTGGAAGCGCTGCCGCAAGTGGTTCGGCGGGTGCACGCAATTATCTGACGCCGGGGAGCTACAAGGTAGACGAAAACAAGGACTTCGATGTTGTTGTCGTAGGCGCTGGTGGCGCTGGTATGTCTGCTGCAACGCGCGCTGCAGAACTGGGCATGAAGACCGTTATTCTTGAGCAGCGTGAAGCAACGGGTGGTACGACGCAGTTCACCGAGGGTTTGTTTGCCATCAATTCGCACATTCAGAAAGCGAATGGCAAGAACCCGCCTGATCTGGGATATGACCTGTTCACGAAGGCGATGGACTACCATCATTGGTACGCCAATGGCAGTCTGTTCCGCGCTTACATCGATGCTTCTGCAGCTGATATCGAATGGCTTGAAAGCATTGGCGTTCAGTTCTCGGGCACGGGCACGATGTGCAACAACGAGTACAACACCTGGCATCAGTATGTATATACGCCGGGCGAGATTTCGGGCAAGAATTATGTTGATCAGCTGACGGCTGCTGTTCAGAAGGCTGGTGCCGAACTTGTTTTGGGCGCTGAAGCTATCGACATCGTTATGAAGGGCGACACGGCTGCTGGCATCGTTGCTAAGCAGGGTAGCAAGTACATCCAGTACAACGCTGCAAAGGGCGTCATCCTGTGCACGGGCGGCTACGCCGACAACAAAGACCTTATGACCGAATTTGGTAAGCCAGGCGACCGTATTCAGGCTATGGGTATGGAAGGCCGCAACGGCTTTGGTATTAACGCTGCGCGTCAGGCTGGCGCAATTCTGGCTGCTTCGCCCGGCTGCATGATGTTCTATGGCGGCTGCCTGCCTGGTATCAACTATGGTACGCATCTGTACTGCGCAAGCGCCTTCCAGCCGTACTTCTGGATTAACCAGAACTGCCAGCGTTTCGTGAACGAGTATTACGCCGAGCGTAATTTCACGTTCTCGGGCGACGCTCAGTCGATGCAGGAACGCGTGATTTCCATCGTGACGCAGGCGCAGATGGACAACATGTACGAGCATGGCGGAACGTTTGGTTGTGGCGAATATATTCACGCAGGCGAGCCGCTGACGGATCTGTGGACTGAATACGACGCACAGGTGAAGGCTGGCAACAAGGCTATCCACAAGTGCGATACGCTGGATGACCTGGCCAAGGAACTGAATCTTGACGCCGCTGCTTTGAAGGCTGAAATCGACAAGTACAACGGCTATTGCGCAACGGGCGTTGACCAGGAATTTGGCAAGGCTGCTGAATACCTGTTCCCGCTGGAATCTGGTCCGTATTATGCGTTCGAACTGAACGTGGGCATCTTCGCGACGGTTGGCGGCGTGAAGGTCGACAACGACATGCAGGTGCTTAACGCTCAGGGTATGCCGGTTCCGCATCTGTATTGCTGTGGCAACGACGCCGGTGGCCTGTATGGCGACGCGTATGACGTTTCGATTTGCGAAGGTTCGTGCCAGGGCTTTGCAGTGTTCTCGGGTAAGACCGCTGCAGAAACCTGCTCTAAGAACTAAAACTCGGTTCGCAACTTGCTCGGCGGCGAAGTTTCCTTCCCAGCTTCGCCGCCACCCAAATGTGGCAAAGGGTCAAACTCTTTGCCACATTTTGCGTTTGCGTCACCATTTGTGGGACACTCAGGGCACTTTTTGCGGGTATCCTGTTAGGAATAATGCGCGATGCAGCGCGTGGTAGTAACGCAAGGAGCTTCTTATGGCTGAAATCAAATGCCCGAATTGCGGCACGGTTATATCGCTTGAGCAGTCCGATCTTGATTCGGTGGTTAAGCAGGTTCGCGACGAAGAATTCGCGAAAGAACTGAACGACCGCATTAGGTTAGTAGAAGCCGAAAAGGAACAGCAGATTAAGCTTGCGCAGACCGAATCTGCGGCAGCGTTACGCGAAGCACAGGTCCAGGGCGAAGCAGCCTTAAATCAGGTGAAGGCCGAATCTGCTGCGGCATTAAAGCAGGCACAGCTTGAATCGGCAGCCGAACTGCAGAAGGCGTTGGCCGATCGCGATAACGAAATTGCTCAGCTGCGCTCCAAGCTTGAATCGCAGGAAGAATCCCATCGTGTTCAGCAAGAACTAGCAGTTACGCAGGCAGTGGCTGCAGCAGAAAAAGAACGCGATGCGCTCAAGATGGAAATCGAAGCCAAGGAAACCGAAAAGATTCGCACCGAAGCTCAGTTGCGCGATCAAATGAATGAACAGGTAAAGTCGAAAGACGAAATCATCAACTTCCAAAACGAAGAGATTGAACGTCTGAAAGATCTGAAGGCGCGCCTTTCTACGAAGATGCTGGGCGAAACACTTGAACAGCATTGCCAGTACGAATTCGATCGCATTCGTGCCGTTGCATTCCCTAACGCGTATTTCGAAAAAGATAACGAAGCAGTCGAAGGCACCAAGGGCGACTTCATCTTCCGCGAAGAAGATGAAGAAGGCAACGAAATCATCTCGATTATGTTCGAGATGAAGAACGAAAGCGATTCAGGGTCGTTCAAGAAAAAGAACGAAGATCACTTCGCTAAGCTTGATAAAGATCGAACGAAGAAGGGCTGCGAATACGCCATTTTGGTTTCGTTACTCGAACCCGAAAACGAGTTATACAACGAAGGCATCGTTGATGTTTCGCATCGTTATCCCAAGATGTACGTCGTGCGTCCGCAGTTTTTCATTCCTATTATTTCTTTGCTGCGTAATGCGGCGTTAAGCTCGCTTGAGTACAAGCGCGAACTGGCGTTGGTGCGTCAGCAAGATTTGGATGTCACGAATTTTGAACGCGATCTCGACGTGTTTAAGAAGGGCTTCTTCAAGAATTTTGAAGACGCCAGCATGCGTTTCGATGATGCAGTTAATGCAATCGATAAGGCTATCGCTGATCTGCAAAAGGCGCGTGAAAAGCTGCTGGTTTCGAATAAGCACTTAACGGCAGCCAACAACAAGCTTGAAGGTCTTACCGTGAAGAAGCTTACGCGCAAAAACCCCACTATGAAGGCCAAGTTTGATGCACTGAAGGCCGAAACCGAAGCTGACGACGACTAGCGTGTACAATAGGGTTTGTCATTGAACCTAAAGTACTACGGCAAAGGAGATGGTAGTAATGGCAACATGCATGTATTGTGGAGCTCCGACGCAGGTGGGTCAGAAGTTCTGCACAGCTTGCGGCGCTGCTTTGCCGGTCGAAGCGCCTGTTGAAGAAACAACGTTCGAACCTAACGCACAGCAGCCGTATCAGCAGCCGTCGTTTGGTCAGCCTAATCAGCAGTACCAGCAGCCCGGCCAGCAGTATCAACAACCGGGTCAGCAGTATCCTCAGCCTCCGCAGGCTGTTGTTCAGGGTCAGCCCGTTACCGATAGCGGCAGCATTGGTTGGGCAGTTTTGGGCTTCTTTATCCCGTTGGTGGGTCTTATCTTGTTTTTGGTGTGGCGTACGACGAAGCCAAACTGCGCAAAGATGGCTGGTATCGGCGCACTTGTTGGTTTCTGCTTGGGCTTGCTGCTGAACTTCAGCACCATTGGTCTAGTGGCGTTACATTAACGCTTCAACGTTAAGCGCGATTTCAGGTGACGCAGTTCGATGTAGTCATATTGCCGTCGTTTGCACAGGCTGAAGCCTGGAGCAAACAGCACGCCAATAATCAGGCTGCAGGCTTGTTCGCGCAAACGGTTACCACGTTTGATGCATGGATTGCTGATTTGTGGGAACTGTACGGCGATGGGCGTTTGCTGGTTAGCGATGTTCAGCGCGAATTGTTAATGGCTGCTGTGTGCGCACAGCAGTTTGGCGAAAAGAATACGCCCGGTTTGGCACCCCTTGCTGCATCATGCATGCGCAGTGCAGCGGGGGTGCTTGTATTTGAGCAGGCACTTGATGCTGCTCGTGGCGGTGCAACTGCCGAAACGTTGGGTGTGGCTGAAGAAGAGCTTACGTTTTTGCAGGTGCTTGCCGCCT
>JAZQRZ010000056.1:0-11872 GCA_045629845.1 Eggerthellaceae bacterium
CCGACTTCGCCCAGTGGCGAAGAACTACGTGCTCATTTGCTCTAATCACTAGCAAATACAAGACCGGCTGCAAGGAAGAACTTCCCTGCAGCCGGTCTTTTTTATGCGGAACTAGTTATTCCTAGTGCTTTGCGCTTGGGCAACTTGAGCAAGAACAACCTGCGCATCCTAAGGATGAGCAATCAAACTCAAGCTTTATCTGTTCATCCCCAGTATCACAGCACCCGCCCGTACGCTTCTTCTTAAAGAATGTCGCACGAATTGCGAAGCCAACGATGACTAAAACAATTCCAAGTATTACCCAACTCGCGAAATTCATGCTGCTTCTCCTGCAATCTCTACAGCGGCAACCGGTTCCTGCTCACGCGGCATAGGACGGAACAGACCAAACAGAATCAGCGCGATGAGCAGAATTGCCACAACCGTTCCAATTCCGAACGAGCCAAGAACAACCAGCTTACCAATCTGATAAATGATCAGCGCGATAGCATAAGCCCAGCCGCATTCCCAGCCAATTGCTGCCCAGAACCACTTGTTGAAACCACCCATCTCGCGCTTGATAGCACCCATAGCTGCAAAGCACGGTGCGCACAGCAGCTGGAAGGTCATAAAGGCAAAGGCAGCAACAGGAACCAAAGCAACAGAACCAGTGCTTACAGCCAGTGACTGCATAAACTCGCTTGCCCAAGGAAGCTCGCCGCCACCGAAGACGATAGCCATGGTGCCAATAACGTTTTCCTTGGCGATAAGGCCCGTAACAACCGTCGAAGCGGACTGCCAGTTATCAAACCCAAGCGGCGTAAACAGCCAAGCAAAAGCATTGCCGAAGTAAGCGAGGAACGAGTAGTCCATCAGATCTTCGCCAACCCACATGAACTGACCTTCGTACACACCATAGCCAGACAGGAACCAAACAACGATTGTTGCCAGCAAAATGATGGTACCAGCCTTCTTAATAAAGGCCCAAGCACGTTCCCACATGCTGCGAAGCAGGTCGACAAAACGCGGCAAACGGTATTCAGGAAGCTCCATGATGTAAGGAGTAGTTTCACCACGGAACGGCTTGGTCTTCTTCAGAATGATGCCGCTTACGATGATGGAAGCAATACCCATGAAGTAAGCAATCGGAGCAACCCACCAAACACCACCAAAGACTGCCGTTGCAATCAGAGCAATGATAGGAAGCTTGGCCGAGCACGGCATAAACGTGGTTGTCATGACCGTCAGATGACGCGACGCTTCAGATTCAATCGTACGCGATGCCATAACACCAGGGACGCCACAGCCGGTGCCGATAATCATAGGAATGAATGTCTTGCCCGAAAGGCCAAAACGACGGAACAAGCGGTCCAGAATAAAGGTGACGCGCGCCATGTAACCGCAACGCTCCAGAATAGCCAGCAGGAAGAACAAAATCATAATCTGCGGGACAAAGCCAAGAACTGCGCCAACACCAGCAACGATACCATCCATGATGAGGTCATACAGCCAGTCAACGCAGCCAACTGCTTGAAGAGCGCCGCCAATCAGAACTGGAATACCAGGAATCCAGATACCATAAGCGCTTGGATCTTCAGGAGCGGCAACCTGGATACCCTGAGGCACCATTTCGCCATCTTCCTCTTCCGAGGCAACCTCGCCGTCGAAGTTGTAAATGACAGCTTCGGCGGCTTCAGAGCGACCTTCAGCTTCGATCTCTTCGTTGCGAGCGTCAGCCATCGCCTGAGCCTTTGCTTCATTGGCTTCACCCGTATAAACGAAGTAGTCAGTTTCAGTTAAGTCATCTGCGTTGATGACGGTATATTCAGCCACGATACCCTCTTTGGCTGCCTGCGTTTCAAAAGCAGTCAGTGCAGCCTGAGCTTCAGCAGATTCTGGGTCAGGTTCGAACCCTTCACCCATCGACTCCAAAAGCTCTTCACCGGGCTCAGCTAAGAAGTTTGCAGCTACAACATCGGTATCGATACCTGCTTCAGACGCCGTGTCCAAATAGTTGGCAATAGCCTCTTGCGCCTCGTTATAAGGCTCTGCATCTCCATCATAAACAGCCTGTGTACTTGCATCAGGATTCACAATGGCAACGGGATCAAGATACCAGCCGTCGCCAAAGACGCCATCATTCGCCCAGTCGGTTGCATAACCACCAACCGTACTAATCGAGATGTAGTAAATAGCAGCAATGATGACAGCAAAAATCGGCAACGCCAAAACACGATTCAACAGAATGCGGTCAACTTTTGCTGTTGTGCTCATCGCAGGTTCATCCTTTTTCTGAACCTCGTTAATAAAGCTCGTAATGCAGTTATAGCGTTCGTTGCTTATGACGGCATCCGCGCGATCACCAAACCGAGCCTCGACAGCACGAACATGCTGATCAAGGTCTTCTATCGCACCGAGGTCGGCAAGCACCTTTTCATCACGCTCGAGGAACTTGATAGCGTAATAACGCTTTAACTCAGGCTTTACATCACCTGGAAGATCGTTTTCTAAATGCTGGATAAGGGCTTCCAAATCCGAAGAAAACTGCATTGGTACGGGAGCATTCTTTTCCTGAGCTGCAACCTTAACAGCTGCAACAATGTTTTCAATACCATCACCCTCAAGTGCAGAAATCTCGACAACAGGAAGACCAAGCTTGTTCGCAAGTACGCTTGAATCAATCTCATATCCGCGCTTACGAACAATGTCCATCTGATTCAGCGCCACAACTACAGGAACGCCAAATTCCATAAGCTGAGTTGTCAGGTACAGATTACGTTCAAGATTTGAGGCGTCAACAATGTCAACGATGACATCAGGAGTTCCTTGAACCAAAAAGTCGCGCGCAATTATTTCCTCATTGGAATATGGAGACAGCGAATAAATACCAGGCAAGTCAACAACTTCAATATCATTGTGATTCTTCAGCTTGCCTGTCTTTCTTTCCACCGTAACACCAGGCCAGTTGCCAACATACTGATGGTTTCCTGTTAGCTGATTAAACAGCGTTGTCTTGCCTGAATTCGGATTGCCAACGAGCGCAATCGTTAATGACATCGTGCATTCCTTCCTAAATCAATAGTTATATAGGGTTAACAATTTTTTGGCCTTAGAAAACCCCGGCGAGCCGGGGCAGTTAATTCTAAGCAGGCACTACATCAATGTTGGCTGCATCAGAACGTCGCAGAGACAAATGATAGCCTCGTACTGTAACGTCGATTGGATCCCCCAGCGGTGCAACCTTCATAACGCTGACCTGGGTACCTTTAGTAATACCCATGTCCATGATTCGGCGGCGAATTTCGCCGCTATCGTTAAGTCGTTCAACTGTGCATGATTTTCCGACTTCGATATCGTTGAGTGTCATGACCTTCCCTTCTATAAGTAAGACGAATTTAACATTCTAGAGTATACCAGGTCTAACTTCTTAAGAAAAGTTATCCTAGGAAAATTTTTTTACTACTTACGAGTCCTTCCCCCACAAGCTGCGTAAATAGCATCGGTATGTCAACAATGTTGGGAAAAATACTAATCATAAGATAGACTTCTTATTTGCTAGGTTCTCTTGTGGCGCTGCAACAAAACAGCAGGTGACGCCTTGAAGAAGAGTTCGTCAAACATATCTTTACGCGTTATCGTTCTTTTCACGATTCTTCTTGTTGTGAACGAAATACTTGGGTATGTTCTAGCATTTCAATCAGCACGAAGCGAATTCATTCAATACTTACTGGTGTGTAACGTCGTTATTTCTCTTGTCCTTGCCATTATTGCCATCGTCTTTGCCTCGCGTATTTCCCGATCCGAAGCAAAAAACGCCGAGGGTCTTCGCAGGGCAAATCTTTACGATCAACTGACTGGTCTGTCTAACATGGGACATTTTCTAGGTGTTGCTCATAATTTCTACGATGAGATGATTCAAGCCAACCAAGAACCCTGCATGTTGTACATCGATCTTATCGGAATGAAAACTTTTAACATGAAGTATGGCTTTGCAGAAGGAAATAAGCTTCTTCAAGCGTTTGCTGATTTTCTAAAAAAACGCTTTGGCGAAGAGCGATGCGCTCGTTTTGGCCAGGACCATTTTATTGTTTCTACCAATGCGGAAAAACTTGATGCTCGTCTTGATGCATTCATAGAAGACTGTGAGCTGATTAACGGTGGTAAAAGCCTTCCTGTTCGTATTGGTATATTTCTTGACTCGTATGAACGACATACACCAGCAAGTATTTCCTGTGATCGAGCAAAAGAAGCAAGCGATGTTAACCGATCGCTTTTAACTTCTAACTACAACTATTACAGCACTGAAATGCTTGCCCAGATTGAACTGCGGCAATACATCATTGACAATTTAGATCGCGCTATTGCGGAAGGCTGGATTCACGTTCATTATCAAGCAATTGTTCGCGCATCAACTGGAAAAGTTTGTGACGAAGAAGCGCTTGCGCGCTGGGTTGATCCTGAACGGGGAGTTATTCCACCCAACGTATTTATCCCCATTCTTGAAGATGCTCAACTTGCTTACAAGCTTGACTTAGATGTTCTTGAACAAGTTTTGAAAAAGATGCGCCGGATTGCAGATGCAGGCCTTTATGTTGTTCCTTCTTCTATCAACCTTTCACGATCAGACTTTTTAGCGTGCGATATTGTTGAAGAAGTACGAACTCGTGTTGACGCATCAGGCTTTGATCACAGCAAAATTAATATTGAAATCACCGAAACAGTCATTGCGACTAACTTTGATTTTATGAGCAAGCAAATCTCACGCTTCCGTGATTTAGGCTTCCAAATATGGATGGACGACTTTGGAAGCGAATATTCATCGCTCGACTTCCTGCAAAATTTGCACTTTGACCTGATTAAGTTCGATATGCGCTTCATGCAGCAATTTGAATATAACGGCAAAAGCAAAGTAATCCTTACCTCGCTTATCAAGATGGCCTTAGGCCTTGGTATCGACACGGTAGTCGAAGGTGTTGAAACCCAAAAACAGGTCGATTTTTTGCGTGCTGTCGGCTGTAATATGCTCCAAGGCTATTACTTCATTAGGCCCATTCCCTTTGAAACCATTATGGAACGATACGACACAGGTACGGCTATTGGCTTTGAAAACCCCGACGAAGCCCAGTACTATACCACCCTTGGGCGAGTTAATTTATACGACCTGTCATCCATTTCTCACGATGAAAACTCCGCTGGACTTGAAGGTTATTTCGATACTCTGCCAATGGCTGTCATTGAAATTAAGAATGACAACTTCTCGATTCTTCGATGCAACGAGCCCTATCTTGATTTTATAGACTCAATGATCGGAACTTACACTGTAGGGCAAAGCACTCCATTAAAAGAAATAGAAAGGTACGGTGGGGCAACCTTTATACAATCCTTGCACGAATGCAGCGAGGGAGAAAGCCGACTGTTAAGCGACACTACATTGCCAGGAGGTCTGATTGTTCACGCCTTCATGTCACGCATCGCCAACAACTCCGTCACCAACGCGACAGCTATTGCAATAGCAATTCTTTCGATTGTTAAAACTAAGATGTAAGCAACCACTAAATGCCAAGTTCAACTTTGTTTCTATCTAGAAATTAATACCAAAAGTGTCACATTGCTGCACTCTTTAATCAGGCGTTTTAGATACTTTCGATAACCAAAACTGTTAGAATTAAGCAAGGGAAGGAAACCGAGAGAAAGGATTCCCATGAGGAAGTATGTAGCAATGTTGTGCGCAGCTATGCTATTCGTTTGCTGCTTGGCACTGGGTGCCTGCTCGAACGGCGGTTCTGCCAGCGCATCAGCATCGGGCAGCGCAAGTGCAGCTTCTGCAAGTGCTTCGTCCGCAAGCGCACAGGCATCGTTTGCTGGCGACTGGAAGCTCGCAGCAGTCGAAACTCAGGGCATCACCATGGCAGGCGACCTTGAAGCAGTATTGGGCGATGGCAACAACCTGGGCCTCGTCATCAAGGAAGACGGCACGGGTACCATGACGTTTGGTGGCGAAACCGCTAACTTTAAGTGGGAACAGAAGGATGCTAGCACCATCACCATTACTCCGGAAGCTACGTCTAGCAGCGCAAGCAGCGGATCTACTACGCAGAAGACCGCTGATGTCACCATGAAGGACGGCGCTCTGTTCATGGCTCTGGAAGAAGATTCCTTCACGGGCGATGCTATCTTCACCAAGGATGGCACCTATGACGACGCAAAGCTGATCAAGACTGCTGATGCCAAGGCAATCACGTCTGCTGATTCCCTGGTAGGCACCTGGACGCTGTGCGGCATGAACATGATGGGCATCTCTATGTATGGCGATGCTAAGGCTCTTTCCGCTATGGCTGGCGACACCGACACCACCCTGGTCTTTGACAAGGACGGCAAGGTAACCATGATGGGCTCTGATGCTCAGTACACCGTTGGCGCTGACGGCGCAGCTATCACCGAAGGCTCGACGAGCATCCCGGTGAAGGCTCTGGGCGACGACATCATGATCGACATGTCCGATATGCTCGGCATGGAAATGGTTATGGTCTTCTCGAAGTAAATTACTTCAAGTAGAACCACAAAGGGCTGGGAGAAATCCCAGCCCTTTTCTTTTGGTATGAAGGAGGGCTGATGCCCTACCCTGCTTGCACAACTACTTCAAGGTAGCGTACATAATCGCCTTGATAGAATGCATGCGGTTTTCAGCCTCGTCAAACACGCGCGACTGAGCTGATTCGAATACCTCGTCAGTCACTTCCATCTCGGTAATGCCAAAGCGCTCGGCAATGTCGGCACCAATGGTTGTTTCAGTGTCATGGAACGCTGGTAGGCAGTGCATAAAGATTGCTGTAGGCTTTGCATATGCCATAACCTGAGCATTTACCTGATACGGCGAAAGCAGGCGAATACGTTCAGCCCAAAGTTCGGCAGGCTCGCCCATCGAAACCCAAATATCAGTGTAAATAGCATCAGCATCTGCTGCGCCTTCAGCAACATCGCTGGTAAGCAAAATCTCGCAACCATTTTCTGCAGCAATAGCGCGACACGTTTCAACCAGTGATTCTTCAGGCATTTGCTCAGCAGGACCACACGCACAGAAATTCATACCCAACTTGGCGCAAACAACCATGAGCGAATTAGCTACGTTGTTACGAGCATCACCCATAAAAGTTAGCTTGCGACCGCGGAGATCACCAAACTCTTCGCGCAAAGTCAGCATATCGGCAATCATCTGCGTTGGATGGAATTCGTCGGTTAAGCCATTCCATACCGGCACGCCAGCATATTCAGCCAGCGTATCCACAATCTCTTGCCCATAGCCACGATATTCAATGCCGTCAAACATACGACCAAGAACACGTGCTGTGTCTTTAATCGATTCCTTCTTGCCCATTTGGGAACTAGCGGGGTCTAGGTAAATAACACCCATACCCAAATCGCTGCCAGCAACTTCAAAGGAACAACGTGTACGCGTCGACGTTTTCTCGAACAGCAGCACAATGTTTTTGCCTTCAAGATAGCGATGCACTTCCCCCGCACGCTTTTTACGCTTAAGCTCTTCAGACAAATCGACCAGATAGCTTATTTCCTCTGGCGTGAAATCCAAAAGCTTAAGAAAGTTGCGGCCACTCAGGTTAACGCTCATTGTGTTCTCCGTTCCACCCAAAATCGAATGCCCATCATTATACGTTCGAAAAAATGCGAAAATGTAAAAAGAATTACGCCCTTAGTTACATTTTCTGGGAACGGGAGGAACAATGTCCCACCACACCTATAAGACACGCGGAACCTGCGCCCGCTTGATAGATTTCGATATCGAAGATGGCAAGTTGTACAACGTTAAATTCCAAGGCGGCTGCAACGGCAACCTCAAAGCCATCGGTTTGCTACTTGAAGGCTCAAACGCAGAAGAGGCAGCACGCAAGCTGCAAGGTAATACCTGCGGCCCACGTGCCACCTCTTGCGCAGATCAGCTTTCGCGCGCTATAGATGAAGCGCTGGCGTAAAACTAACAGCTAACCTAATTAAAACTGCACTTCGCTTGCAGGCTTTCCGGCAAGCGAAGAGAACTTAGCGGTTGCATCCTTCATGTACAGCACAATGGTTTCGGCATCATTTTCGTCATACATGCCGCGCAAATTCGGATAATTATCCAGCATGTGCTTCTTCGCTTCGACACGATCATCAGGCACAAAGGTTGCTGCAATGCGCATCCAATCAGGGCCTGTGCATGCGCAGATTTCAGCCTTAGGATTTGCTAATAGCTGCTTGTATACATCCTTTGACTTGCCAGTTTGGATGTACAGCTTCCCTTCAAACAAATCGATGGTTCCAAATGGACGCACGCGCGCCTGGTCGCCATCAATCGTTGCCAGGTAATAGGTGCCTGTTTCCTTCAAGAAGTTGTAAACCGATTCCATAGCTACTCCTAACACGGATCTTTACCTATTGGTGCTGTGCCTTATAGTGGCACTCATTTCCTCTTATTTCATTAGTCCTTTTACTCATCATTTAATTTCCTTTTATATCTCGATGTATACTTATATACATCGTGTTTCCTTTGAAAAAACCTTGGGTAAAGGAGCAATAGTGGAGCGTATTCCCCGCGATTCACGTAAGCGCTATACCAAAGAATGTCTATATCGATCATTTCTCGAGCTTATTGCAGAAAAGCCTGTTTCCGATATCACGGTTATTGAAATCTGCGAGAAGGCTGGTGTATCGCGAAAAACGTTCTACAAGTACTACTCAGATCAATTCGCTTTGCTTTCTGGTATGCAAGACGATTTGTTTGCTGACTACCGTGATCGCATTTCCGCACAAGATGTTGACGTGTTTGTAATTGCGCCAGCTCTTATTCAATTCGCAGACGAAAATCGCGTTCTACTGCGAGCAATTTTTGCAAATCGCGGTGAAGGAAACTTTATCGATCGCATACAAGACGACCTGTTTACAACCTACAAGGATGCATGGGAAGTCGCCAATCCCAACATGCCCAAAGACGATGTCGAAGCGCTGTTCTACTTTGTAGTTTCAGGTTTAACAGGCTTGGTACGCCATTGGTTGTTCGACCGCCCCGAAATGACCGCTGAACAGGTTTCAAGACAAGCCGACACTCTTATGCATCTTGCAGACCCCAATAAGTAAAATCAAGATATAAAGCAGCACCTAAGCAAACACCCCGCCTGCTCTATACACAGACGGGGTGTTCTTTTGACTGAACCTAAGATGTCAACAATTATGCAAGTTTTTTAACAGCAAAGTTGTAAAGCGCACCAAGAGCAAAGCACACGATACCACCAACGATGTAAGCAATTGCCTTTTCCAAAACGTCATAGCTAAGCGTGTCGATAAGAACCATCTTCGCAATAGCAACCAAAGCCACTACAAGACCCGTACGACGAAGAGCTGGCGATTCCGCCTTAAAGCCAATGATTGTGCAAATAAGCGCGCTAAGCAGATAAACAATATCAAGAGCATATTCCTCAACTTTATTCGGAACAAATGCAACTACATAGCTGCAAACAACACAGGTTAAAAACAGTGCTGTAAGAACCAAAAATGCTGCATTGCTTGCATGCGGGTGAGCCAACGCCTTAAAGCGAGACCCCGTTAACTGATCAGGAACAGCCTGCCCCATTTGAATAGCCTTCTGATTTGCGCGCACAGCAAACAGTTCGCATGTACGTAGAGCAACAACAATAACAAGCAGTACAACAACGCCGGCATACAGAAGAGCCGAAACAACATCAAACTTTCCATACATGAAATTATCCCAAGAGCCAGCGAAGAAAATAAAGCAATCAAGGCCGAAAATTACCACGAGCTCATGAACACGCAAAGCGGTGTAGGCATTCCAACGCGTAAGACGACTTGGAGCAAGTTGCAGAATCAGTAAAAGCAAAGCAAGGATCAAGCTTGTTATTTCCCAACGCAGATTGAACGTATTGCAGGTATCTGTAAACGACAAGAAAACCAGT
Source organism: Eggerthellaceae bacterium (assembly GCA_045629845.1). GTDB lineage: Bacteria > Actinomycetota > Coriobacteriia > Coriobacteriales > Eggerthellaceae > UBA9715. The sequence goes on from JAZQRZ010000056.1 coordinate 9,942, forward strand.
TCAGCAACTACTAATATCGCAATACGCGTACGCATAACATAAGCGTCGCGCTTTGCTGTTCGCTTAAACAGTTTTCCTGCGAGCCACATAACAGTAATTGTTACGAGAGTAATATAGGCAAGGCCAATAACGTACTTAGCTATTACATCTACCTTGAAGAACGAAAGAAGCGGCGCAATTGCACAGCCAATCAACAAAAGGCCAAGCACGATAAACGTAGCAGACATATTGCTTAGGCTTGCAGTTTTTTGTTCGGCCGTTTCATAGTTTGAAGCCGAACCAGCCTGCCCCTGAAATGCAGGAGCTGGATTACTTACTGGAACAGTCTGCGCAGGCGCAGCTTGTAAGTGAGCTGTTTGTACTGGTGGGGTTTGCGCTGGCATAGCTTGCGCAGGTACAGCTTGGGCTGGCATAGTTTGCACAGGTACTGGCTCATTTTGAGCGGGCATAGCTTGTATTGACCCCTGCCCCCAATACGCACGTTGCTTTTCAGTCATACCATCAAGACGAGGTGAAGCGCTTGCGTTTTGATTCAGCGTTTCCATTCTTCCCTCCGTTCCACCACCTATGGCGGTTACACGTACCCTTCCTAAACACAAGAAAGAGCCTACGCTCTTTCTGCTATGGGTAACATTTGTCTCCATTATAGCATGTTTAGAGACAAATGCAACCTTTTGAGGAGAAAGCATGAATCTAACTGAAAGCCCTACCCTTTTCGTTAACAGACGATTTCGCAAAGATTAAGACAAGATTTCGCGATGATTAACGACCTGTTTCCAACCACCCCACGAAACAATTCTGCAACGCAAGACGCCAAAAATCGAAATCGTTCCAATAAGAAAAGGAAGGTGATTTCAATGTACGACACTGGTTCTACCGCGTTTATGATTGTATGCACGATGCTCGTGCTGCTCATGACGCCCGGCCTCGCGTTCTTCTACGGAGGCCTTTCACGACGCAAGAACGTCGTGAACACCATGATTATGGTCATGAGCATCATTGGCATCGTAGGCATCATGTGGATCGCATGCGGTTGGTCGTTCGCCTACGGCGGCGACGGCTCTCTGTCATTCTTTGGCGGATTTGATCAATTGGGATGCTTCGCTGCAACAAGCGACATGCTGAGTGAGGCAGCCGAAGTCCCTGAAGATGCTGTGTATCCCGCAATTATTAACATCGGATTCCAAATGGCATTCTGCATGATTACCTGCGCCATCATTACAGGTGCGGTCGCAGGCCGTATGAAGTTCGGTGCTATCGCTCTGTTCATCGCACTGTGGATTCCGATTGTGTATGCACCCCTCGCCCACATGGTTTGGGGCGGCGACGGCTCACTTGTTGGCGACATTATCGGCGCGCTTGACTTTGCTGGTGGCGACGTTGTTCATATCAGCTCTGGTGTTACTGGCTTAGTGTTGTGCCTGCTTCTGGGTGGTCGCCGCGGCTTTGGTCTTGTCAGCTATCGTCCCCATAATGTTCCCTTTGTTGCTCTTGGTGCTGCGCTACTTTGGTTCGGCTGGTTCGGCTTCAACGCTGGTTCTCAATTCGCCGCAGATGGCACTGCTGCATTGGCGCTGCTGAATACCGTAGCTGCTTCTGCTGCAGGTATGGTTGCTTGGATAATTGTTGAACGCATTCGCGTTGGCAAGCCTACCTTGGTTGGCGCTTGCACGGGTCTTGTTGCTGGTCTTGTTGGTATTACACCCGCCGCTGGCTTCGTTGAACCCTGGGCAGCCATTGTCATTGGTCTTGTTACTGCACCGTGCTGCTTCTTCGCAATCTCTGTTGCTAAGAAGAAGATTGGTTACGACGACGCACTTGACGCATTCGGTTGTCACTCGGTCGGCGGCGTTGTTGGTGGCATCCTGACCGGTCTGTTCTGCGTACCCGAGCTGTCTTGGACTGACTTTGGCGGTCTGCTCTACACGGGC
>JAZQRZ010000057.1:0-8560 GCA_045629845.1 Eggerthellaceae bacterium
AAGGTTAGCTACAGCGCCGCCACGGCTGTAGCCAGCTATCCAAATTTTCACGTTGTCACCAGGTTGTGTGTTTGATTCGATGTACGGAAGTATGAAGCCTAATACGCTGTCACGAGCTTCTGCAAAACCCTGGTGGTCGCCGCTGTTTCCAACCAAAAGGTTGCTAGCCCATTCGGCTTCGTAGCTAATTCCGCGTACGCCTACAACAAACAACTTGTAGGTCTTATTTGTGCCGTTATTTGCGAGTTCAATATCTTTATGACCGATTGCGACACCAATATTTGATTCTTTTAACGGAGCGGCGTCATAACCAGGATTAAGTTGGATGTCTTCACAACCAATGCCGCCTTCGCCAAGGAAGGCAATGATGTTCTTTCCTTTGGTTGCATAACTTGCTTCTGCGCTAGAATTACCAGCTGCAGCAGCTAAGCACACTGATGCGTACCCTAGTTTGTCGTTATAGGTGCTAGAACTTGTAGCAAATAGATTGTCTGAGTAATTAAGCACGACCTGAAGGTCGCTAATTGAATTGGTGGCAGATGGAAAGCCTACGTTGAATTCGTTGTCTGAACTGGCAATTTGTAAGTCAGATGCATCGCCAGGAGTATAGCTAGAACTATGCGAATCTTCAGCTATTGCAGAAGAAGTAAATGGCACCATGCAGGTTGCAAGCAAGAATGCCATGAGCAAGCATAGTGCCGTTCGTAAGGTATATGCAGCACCTTTCTGTGTGCTAGTAGAGCATCGAGGGTTACCGGCGGCCATATCACACCCCACTTTAACCTACCTGCATTGCCTAGCAGATGCCTATCTATGACTACCCTAAACATAAGGGCCTCAGATGGCATTAGATTTGTTCATCATACGCCAGAAGTTGGCAGATGATGGGGTGTGTTGGTCAACCGATTGGAAACAAAAAGTCTAGTCGATATTTGATTGGAGTTTAGCAACTGTTTCTTCAAGAACAGCCATCTGAGCTTCAGTCTTTTTAAGGCCACGCATGGTAATAAGTACGTACACCAAAAGAGCTGCCCAAACAATGGCATAAGCGCCAATAATGAACGGTGCGCTGGGAAGAACGGTGCTGTAAATATCTGCAAGAATCGGATTCATAGGTATGTCCTTTCAAATAGTTAATCGCAAGTTTAGGGGGACTCCCCAATCTTGCGTTAGTCTTCGAGTTGTTCCTTCAAAGCCTGCATACGTTCGTCAAGGCGTGCTTGGCGGAAACGGAAACGATACAGCGCGAAAGCAACAAGCATCATTCCAACCATTATGAGCATGACTGTGAGAGCCATATCGGGCGCCATACCGCCTTCGCGAGCTACAACAGGATGAATGCTTGATGGAATAAGGCGCGTAATCATGAAGCAAATAGGTACGTCAACCAGCGCAATGATGCTGATAACACCAGAATAAGCAGCGCGTTTCTCGGGTTCATCAACCGCATTTCTCAAAACAAAATACGCAATGATGATTAGCATCAGAATGAGATAGGTGGTCAGACGGGGTTCCCAAGTCCACCAAACACCCCATTCAAAGCGCGTCCAAAGGTCGCCAGTAATCATAGTGAATACAACGAACAGCAGTGAAATTTCCATTGCAACGCGCGAACAGGTATCGAAACGCTGATTACGCGAGATAAGGAATCGAATACCGTAATACGCCGCAAAGAATAACGCGACAAATGACACGATTGCTACGGGCATATGGAAATAGAAAATCTTCTGGCTTAACAGCTGCTGGTGAGTAACCATTACGTCGCCGACAAGCTCGGGAGAGCTAAGAGCGGCCCCGTTTACCGGCGCGGCATACAGAAACGCCATGAGAAAGCCGACCGTCGTTAGAATTGCCCCTAGCGCAAGCGCAGGTATAGCCACTTTGTCTGGCCACTGCCCAGCCTCGGGTAATTTCACCTTCTTTGACATATATAACTCCAATCTTTACTAATCTTTTGATGCTGGTCTTTAAGGCATCAAAAGAGCTATGCCGAAATCACGTAGTCGTAAAGTACCCAGCACAAAAGCAGCATGACTACGTCATAGCCGCCTGCAAGCACTAAGGGCATTACGAATTGATCAGTCCAGAATTCAGTTCCAATAATTGCGCCCGTTGTGGCCGTAACGCAGGCATACAGCAACGGGTAAATTAGCGGTATAAATAAGACGGCAAGCAGGACATCTTTGCTGCGCGTATTGATGGTGATCGTTGAAAGCATGGTACCAACGCCAGCCATGCCTATGGTGCCTACAAGAAGAGGCGCAACTATGGCAGGTAGTGTAGGTGCTACTGGTTCACCCGTCATAAAGAAGAAGTAGAAAAGCGGAACGGTTATTACTTCAACAGCAAGCATGAAGAAGATATTCGTAGTTGCTTTTGCCAAGAAGATGACCGATCGATCAAGCGGTACAAGCAAAATGCCTTCCATGCAGCCTTGCTCTTTTTCGTGTGCGAATGAACGACCAAGACCAAGGAGTGAGGTAAATACGATAAGAACCCACAAGAGACCGCCACCCATATGGGCAATATCAAGTCCTCGAGCAGTGAGCGCAAGTGATGCACCATATACAATGATGACTAAAAGGGCGTAAATACCCATTGAAGTAATCATTTCACGCGTGCGGAATTCCTGGCGCAAATCTTTCTTTAGAAGCGTAATGTAATGCGTAAAAGTTGAAGGTTGCTTCAATTAAGCCACCCCCATACCAACAGTTTCGCGGTACAGCTGAGAAAAAGCACCGAAATCAATATCTTCTTTGGCAGCGAAACTAATGATTTGCCCTTTTGCTAAAACCAAGGCGTGCGAGCATATGTCATAGCCCTTTTGCAGGTCGTGACTAACCATAACAAAGGTTTTATCGGTGCGAATATCACTAATAAGCTCGTCAAAGATCTCGACTGCGTGTGGGTCAAGTCCTGAATAAGGCTCGTCAAGAAATACAACGCGTGGGTTATGTACCAGAGCGCGCGCAATCGAAACACGTTGGGTCATGCCGCGCGAAAACGTACGTACCTGATCAAGTCTTCTATGGGATAGACCAACTGCATCAAGCAACTCACGAGCGCGCTGTTCTGGGTTGGTGACGCCATACAGCTTAGCGTAAAGCACCAGATTTTCTTCAGCAGTTAAGTCAGGATAAAGCATAGAAGCATGGGAAATCATACCGATGCAATTACGTGCTTCATCAGGGTTCTCTTTAAGATCTATACCGCAAATATAGACCGAACCGTCGCTTGGGCGCGTCAATGTTGAGAGTATGCGTAAAAGCGTGGTCTTCCCTGCCCCGTTGGGGCCAAAGATTGACAGAAAAGCACCTTCTGGAAGTTCGAAGGTTACATCATCGATGGCTTTTCGTGTACCAAAGACCTTACTTAAATGTTGCGTCTCAACTGCGTTCATCGGCTTTCCTTTTACCATTTCTTCTACCGACAAGCGCGCAAAGCGTACCGACCATAAGCATGCCAAAGCCAATCCATACCAGAAGAATGAATTGATTAATGCGAACATCAAGCGAAAAATCCCCGTTTGAATTAACACCCCTGTAAACCACAAACAGGTCTTCTTCGGGGAAGGTTATAACGCTGGCATTTTGCTTTTGCTGTTGGGTAATGGTGTCAAGTTGAATTGAGGGATTGACCTGCCCAATTAGTGCATCATTCTTGTATACATCGAAAGTTACTTCATACAGAACCGAATTACTTTCAACACTGTTGTCAGTAATTGAATTGCTTACATATTCAAGGCGATATTCGTTAACTTCAAAAGCTTCTGCGGTATCAGCAGCCTCATCATATTTCATGTAGCCAGATTCTTCGTAAACGTACATGTTTGATCCGATGAGACCGACAAGGATGACACCCATTGCAATGTGAGCAAACGTACCGCCAATGGCGCTAGCGCGCTTTGAGGGTGTCTTAATGCTGCGTACAAACATGAATAAGGCGTTGAAGAACAATAGTGCCGCAACAAGTAAACCAACAAGCGCTAGGCCGTTGTAATACCAAGACGGGCCCGCCTCAAGAAGTGTTTGAGCTTTGCTATCAGCCTTAGCCATGGTGGCATCATAAACAGGCACCAATTGGGTAGCCCACCAGAACGCAAGAAGCGCAAAGAGGACAAGTGCGCAGATTGCAGGAATACGAGCTTGATGTACAAACTTCTTTAAATCAGTTTTACCCCACGCCAAAAGCGGGCACACTGCAAGAATTAAGAGGTATACGATACCAAGTGGACGCGCAACTGCTTCGTAAGCGGTAGTGCCTAAAGAATTGCCTCCAAAAGGCAGCCATGATGGCAAAGCAGAAGCAACCGTCATATACGTTAATAACAGCGTGAAGATAATCATAATGACGTTGTTGAAGTAATATGCAGCGTCTTTCGAAAGCATATTTTCAATATCGTCAGCACCTTCGGTATCGGGGCCAAACGATTTCCAACGCACAATGATTCCAATCAGGGGCACTATAATCGAAACGACAATCAAGCCGCCAAACAGCGCAAGTGAAACTGGGTCGCCCGCAAAGGCATGCACTGATTCAACGATGCCAGAACGTGTAATAAAGGTAGCGACGATAACAAAGGTAAATGCCAGGCATGAACACATAATGGCCCAGCGCTTGAAAGCGCCACGCTGACGATACACCGTAAGGGTGTGAACAAGTGCGACGCATACAAGCCAAGAAAGAAGACTAGCGTTTTCTACAGGGTCCCAACCCCAGTAGCCGCCCCAACCCAATACAACATAAGCCCAAACTGCACCGAGGCCAATGCCAGCGCCCAAGAAAAGCCAGCTAGCAATAACAAAGCGAGTTGTTTGCTGGACCCATGTTTTCGAGGCATCATTTACGATAAGTGCTGCGATGGCGTAGGCAAACGGAATTGTGAGGCCTGCATAGCCAATAAACAGCATGGGTGGATGAATGGCCATTGCCCAATGTTCAAGCAGCTGATTCATGCTGTACATCGAAGATACCGAAGTTAAGCTGCCGTCTTCATTAAAGTAGCTTGCTGGTGTTGCAACAAACGGCATATTGCCATCAGAGAAAAGCAGAACGCCAGCAAAGATTGCGACAACAACGGATGTAACCGCCATTGCTAAGGTGTCTAACGATTCATTAAGTTCGGCGTTAGTGGCCTTCTTTTTTCGGACCAAAAGGCGTCCAAGGATGATGCTGTTGAACATGGCGATAAGGAACGTCCAGAACAAGAGCGATCCTGCGCGGCCAGCCCAGAGGCCAGCTAGCTTATATAACCAAGCAAAGCCATCCGTTGATAACGAGCGTTCCTCTAAAACATACTTGATAGAGTAATCGCCTGTCATAAAACAGAAAACAAGGATAAGACAGCAGATAAGCAGTGATAACGCACTTACTGCGACTGCTATACGTCCAATTTTGCTAAGGATAGACTGTTTTGCGAAATGGCCAACAAATAGACCGCACGCCGCAATTATTGCTGCAGCAAATGCTGCTATAAGAAGAGCTGAACCTGCAGTAACCATAGTTAACCTTCTAAGGCTACATCGGTTGCAGTGAACAGCCCATCAGTGCCAATGGATCCAGTAAGGACCGCCTTTGAGCCTTCTTCAAAGCTATCAGGCAATGCGCCAACAAACTTTACGTGAAGTTCGTAGGCAGAGGCCGAATCAAGAAGCACAAAGCGATCATCAGCATCTACACCTGCAATGGTTCCAGGCTTCACTACGCCAAACACTTTAACAGGCTTGTTCAAAACTGCATCACCATAGGTAAGCAGTTCTTCAACACCTAAAGCACCTTCTGCGTTTTCGTACTTTGAAGGACACTTAGTTACCAGTTCTGAGCAATTAAGGTAACCTTCAGAGCTCATCTTTCCAGTACAAATAGCGGTAACATCATTGCCAAACGTAGCTGCTACACCACCCTCGTAACGAACATCAAGGGGCTTTTTAGCATCGGTATCTTCCTGGTTATCATAGATTTGGAAGGTCAGGACATCGTCGTTGATGCTGAATGAGTTTTCGACAACATTACCCGTAACCTGAATCTTTGCATCGTTGTTAATTTCGAGCGCTTCAGCTATCGAGACGGTTCTTGCGGCTGAGTTGCCCCCAACTACTGCAAGTACAACGATTAAGACAATGACAATAAGGCCGGTTACCACTCCCATACGTCGCTTAGTTTTCGAATTCATCGTTCTCCTGTTCTGGCCTGTGAACCCGCTTATTTCACCAGGCAAATCATTTAGCGATTCATTATCTCGCGAAACGTTGAAACTTCGCTTCGAGTCACGTAAACCCTACAATGACGTCGCAAGTCTTCAATCTTCGTGCACAAGTGCAATCAAATCTTGGTGGGAATGAATGTCGAGTTTTGCGTAAATATGCTTAACGTGAGCTTTTACCGTATTGCGTGAGATGACTAGTTTTTCTTCGATATAAGCACGATCGCGACCTTCAGCAAGCATTTCGAACACTTCTAGTTCACGAGGTGATAAATCGTATTGCTCTGCGATTGACTTGCAGCGTTGTTCTAAGACATTCTGAGGTTCTTCAGTAACCGCAACTACTTCTGGTGCTTCCGTAACTCCTTCGATAGCCTTCGTAAAGCTAAATGAACGCATTCCTATCAGGGCATACCCAACAACTATAAGCATAAGAACGCAAGGAAGAATAGCGAACATATCGCTATCGATGCATACCAACTGATTGCTTAGCATACCAAGACCTGCGCCCATTAATGAGCCAAAACCTGCTACGCCCCTACCCCATGCAAATACAGCAAGGGCGCCTTTAGGGTTGCGGCCAGCAAGGGTTATAAGAACAAGCCAAGCAACCATATCGAATAGTGTATTTCCCGTTGAAAGAAGTGCGCTTGATGCTACATATGTTGTGTTTGCGGCGACGCTAGCAAGGTAAAAACCAGCTGCAACAAGCAGGACCGATACTTGAACAAGTAAATCTGCGTTAAAACTTTTCTTCTTAGCTATCGAATACGCGCTTACGAGAGCAACAGGGAAAAAGCCAATCATGTTGGCGATTGGCATACCTTCAACTTCACCGAATCGAAGGCTAAATCCAAAAGCCATAGAAAACAGCAACAGGCATACAAAAAGTTGGCTTGAAAGTGGCAAGAACGTATTCGGTTGGGTGATTGCAATATCTGCAGGAGCTTCTGCTTGGCTAATTTCTTCTAGGAGGGGTCTTGTAAGGTTGAACGTAATGACGAATGCAATAAGCGGCAAAACTAGGAACAGGATTATGCCTGCGATAATAGGTGCCACCCAAAGCACTGAATCTAAAGCAAGCTTTGCTGTGAAAGCTATACCTATGCAAGCTGTTGCCTTTCGTGCGTCAAAACCAGTGGCTGCAAGACCAATCATAAGCATGACGCCAGCTCTGCCGAGCGCAAACAAGCACGACGAAACCACAAGAAGCGCTGCGTTGCCAAGAAAGATAGCAGGTAGAAGTGTTAAGGAGCCAACGATTAAGCAATTTGTTATAACAAGTTCTGAAACATGTCCAAGGTGAAGCACGCGAGGCTTAAAGGCAGCAAGCAAGCCAACGATAATCATGAACGTAGCGTTTGCTGTTACTGAAATATCACGTGCATAGGTAAAGATGGGGTCAAACAGTGGAAAGACCACTTGATTCATAAGCGAAATAGAAAGCGTCATAAGCGCAAGGGCTACAGTAACGCGCCAAAATGCACCATCAAAGATTGGGGCTTTAACGGGCTTATTTTCCCCTACTTCGTTATTAATCATAGGTTCCTTGTCCTCGATTACCGCCAATTGGAAGCAATACAATAAAACGAGGGGAAGCCTCTTGGAATCGGCTTCCCCTCTATTATCACTAAACAGTATGGCGCTTTAGTGATTTCAAATCTTTCACCTGGGCCTAGGCCTGACCTGTAGCCGCCAGCATGCCAGCGCGGCGACCAAAGGTCATCGTACGTCCGCAAGCTAGACCAGTGAACAGATTCGGATAGCTGACTGCAAACATACCGCCGGAAGCGTCGCCGGTCATATACAGACCTTCGATGGGAGAGTCGTCTTCGCGCACGGGATGCATATCGGTATTAATGATTACACCATCAACCGTTGCCAAGAACCAAGCGCCGGTGCGCACGCCGTAATAGGGCGGCTGGTCCAGTGGCAACATACGATAGGATTCCTTGTTGTAATCGGTGTCCTTACCGGCGTATGCCATCTCGTTATAGTGCTTCCAGGTTTCGACCGTCTTCTCGACAGGAAGGTTCAGCATTTCAGCAAGCTCTTCCATGGTGTCTGCGCGCTGAATGAAGCCAGCTTCAATAGACTTCTCGAACATACCTTCCATAGCTTGGATAGACATATTGGAAGGAGCACCATTGTCGAAGGGGTACAGACGGCAGCAGCCAACTTCGTTGATCTGACGAACCTTTTCTACATAGTCCGAATCCCAGATGTCAACATACGTGTGATGCGGCTGCATCCATGCCGAGTGAAGCATGTAGTCGTAAGGACCAGACTCGTTGCAGAAGCGTTCACCGTTAAGGTTGATCTTAAGGAACGGCTGCTCACCGAACCAGAACCAGTTAG
>JAZQRZ010000058.1:0-16528 GCA_045629845.1 Eggerthellaceae bacterium
TGCATTAAGAAGATGATTTTCCGGTTTTTCAAGATAAAAATCCTCTTGTAATAACTGATTCGCACATTGCGCTGCATTTTGTAAAATATCAGAATCCTGAAAGACATCTGCCATCTGAAAATCCAAAATACCACTTTGACGTATTCCAAACAAATCTCCAGGACCGCGCAGACTCAAATCTTGATTTGCAATATAAAATCCATCATTGGATTGTTGCAAGATATCGAGCCGCTTTTTTGTATCTTCTGCAGCAGAACCGCTCATAAAAATACAGTAAGATTGATGCTTACCACGGCCAACCCGACCACGAAGCTGATGCAATTGCGATAAACCAAAACGATCAGCATCTTCAACAATCATCACCGTTGCATTGGGAACATCCACGCCAACTTCGATGACCGTCGTTGCAACAAGAACACCAATTTCACCAGCACGGAAACGATCCATAACCTGCTGCTTTTCGGCGGAGGGCAGCTTTCCGTGCACCACGCCAACTTCGTAATCTACAAACACTTTCGCCTGCAAAAACGCTGCTTCTTTTTCGGCAGCAGCAGCATTACCGCCCGTCATATCACGTTCATCTTCAATGGCAATACGGTCAAATTCGTAGGCTTCTTCTTCGTCGTTACGTGCGTTCTTCTTTTCGTCTTCTGAATCGGCGCGCTTTTCACCCACCAAAGGACAAACCACATACGCCTGCTCGCCGCGGACAAGCGCTGCCAAAACTGCATCGTAAGCAACACCGCGATCAGCTAAGGTGTGCACAAACGTTTTGCGGGGCAAGGTAGCTTTCGGGCGCTCTTTAATATACGAAAGCGACAGGTTGCCAAACAACGCCAAAGCCAGCGTGCGCGGAATAGGTGTAGCGGTAAGGAAGAGTGCATCGGGGCACGTTCCCTTTGAAAGCAGCGCCGCGCGCTGGTCAACACCAAAGCGCTGCTGCTCGTCGATAATCGCAAGCGTGCAACGCCGCTGAACAACATCGTTTTCAAGCAGTGCATGAGTACCGATTAGTACACTAGTCTGCCCCGCTGCCGCGCGCTGCACAATGCCCGCACGATCGTCTGCCGAAGTTGAACCAGTCAGAATGTCCCAAGTGATACCCGCCTTGTCAAAAAGCGGACCCAGGCTTGCCGCATGCTGACGTGCCAGAATTTCTGTTGGTGCCATAAACATTACTTGGCCAGAAGAATCAGCTGCTGCAGAACAAGCAAAAGCAGCCACAATAGTCTTGCCTGTTCCTACATCACCAAGCAGCATGTGATTCATAGTACGCGGTGCAGCCATACGACCCAGAATGTCATCGCGGGCCTGGGTTTGTTCCCCCGTCAACGAGAATGGAACCGCTTCAGCCAGCGCCTTAACACATGGGCCATTAATAGTATGTTGCACGACTTCACGATGAGCACTGCGACTGGCGCCTTCTTGCATCAGCATAAGCTCAAGTAGAAGCACTTCTTCATAAGCCAAGCGACGACGCGCTTCGTGCTGCTCATTCATTGAATGAGGAAAGTGGATACAAGACAGCGCATTATTTCGGCTCATCAAGCGGTATTTGGTACGCAACGAAAGAGGTAACGGGTCGATAGTACCCGCCACATCCGATAAGGCATTGCCGACCAAACGGCGCATCATGCCCGCTTTAATCGCAGCAGTTAATGGATGCACGGGCACAATCATGCCATGAAAATCTTCACCTGCGCCTTCAAGCTGTTCGATATAAGGATTGGTCATGCGCTTAAAGCCGTAATTGAATGCAACTTCGCCTGATACCGCTACCGCCACCCCTGGCTTTAGCTGATCACCAAGCCACGGCTGGCTAAATGCCGTAATAATCAGCGTGCCCGTATTGTCGACAATGGTAACCTCGGCCAGCACAACACGCGGCTTTGGACGCTTTACCTTTACCTCGTGCACGCGCGCCTTGATGGTGCACGTTTCGCCAATACGCGCGCTTGCGATTGTAGCAATGCGCGACATATCGATATAACGACGCGGATAATTACAAAGCAAGTCACGAACAGTCGAAATACCAAGCTTACCCAACGCTTGCGCTCGTTTAGGGCTAACAAGCTTCACTGACGTAACTGGTGCATCAAGCGCCAGCGTTGCCTTCGTACGATCAATGGGATTGTCGACAGTTTTTGTCATGAGACTACTTTACCAATAAAAAAATGTGACAAAGGGTTAGACCCTTTGTCACATTTACAAAACTAAACTGAGATGAAGAACTATTCCACCGAGAAGATAACCGGATAAAGCGGCTGTTCACCACGGTGGGCATCAATTTCCAAATCCTCGTATTCAGCTTCGATGAGTTCAGTCAAAGCATCAAGCTGTTCGTCGGTGTAATCTTCACCAGCAAGCAAAGTGCATGTATCGGCATCTTCAGCTTCCATAGCCTTAAGCAGACCCATGACAACTTCTTCAATCGAGCTTCCAACAGCATCGATAGAACCATCAGCAATGCCGATTACATCGCCTTCAGCAATAGGATTACCCTGAGCATCGTGCGAATCCTTAACGGCTGTGGTTACTTCGCCCGTCTTAACATCTTCGTAAGCTTCAGTCATAGCTTCGACGTTATCTTCAAGCGATGCTGTTGCGTCATAGCCAAACAGCGCCGAGAAAGCCTGCGGCACGCTCTTGGTCGGAACAACAGCACAGTTGACTTCAGCCAGTTCAGCTGCACTGTTGGCAGCCATAATGATGTTGGAATTGTTAGGCAGAATAATGACGTTATCTGCATTGGCAGAAACAACCGCATCAAGCAGGTCAGCCGTAGAAGGATTCATGGTTTGACCACCAGAAACAACCACGTCAACGCCTAAGCTACGCAAGATCTTTGCATTACCTTCGCCTGCAGCAACTGCCACGATGCCAAAGTCTTTGTGTTCAGCCTGTTCTTGTTCCTGTTCAGCAACCAGCTTGTCGTTGCGTTCGATGCTTTGAAGATCCATGTTGTGGATGAATACCTCGAAGATTTGACCGCGCTCGAGGAAGTATTCAAGCACCTGGTTAGGATGATTCGAATGTACATGTACCTTAAAGCGCGGATTAGTACCAACACACAGTTCGCAATCGCCCATCGTAGACAGGAAGTCCAACGCTTCATCTTTATCAAGAGTTTCGGAATGAACCAGGAATTCGTTGCAGTAACGATATTCGGAACCTTCCCAGTCGTTGATGTGTTCGATTTCAACCTTGGGATCAGTCTTTGGCGAGAACGCAAACTGATCAGCAACGAAATCGCCCTTGCCCAGCAGTGCTGCAACAAAGCCGTCGAACAGGATGGCTAAACCAAAGCCACCAGCATCGACCACGTTGTTTTCCTTCAGAACTGGCAGCAAATCAGGTGTGCGCTGCACGGATGCATAAGCTTCGCGCACGATTTCTTCGAGCGCTTCTTCAACAGGCAGCTTCTTCTTATGCGCATGCTTTGCAGCTGCAGCAGAGTCTTTCAGTACTGTAAGAATGGTGCCTTCAACCGGCTTACGCACAGCCTGGAAGGAAACTTCAACCGAACGAGCAAATGCTACATCGATTGCTTCGGTCGTAAGATGTTCGGCATCGGTGGAACCTTCGCACAGACCACGCAAAATCTGCGAGGTGATAACACCCGAGTTGCCGCGAGCGCCCATAAGTGCACCCGTTGTAATTGCGCGACGTACTTCCCCAGCCGACGAGCCAAGCGGCAAAGATTCAAGATTGCGTACAACCGATTCAATCGTGAGAGACATGTTGGTGCCTGTGTCGCCATCGGGCACAGGGAACACGTTCAGACGATTGACTTCATCTTTACGCGAACTGAGATTCTTGCTTGCCGCTGCGATGGCGGACAGTATATCGTTACCAGTAAAATCAGCCATGTTTGATTCTTTCCAAAATAGGACTTGTTAGTCGAACTACGTTATTACAAAAAATGCTGCGTTTGTGTTTCAGGGTGCTACTTGCGTACCTTTACGTCCATGACATGAACTTCGATGCCATCGACAGGAACACGCGCCTGCTCTTTCAAAACGAAAGACACTGCATCAACCAAGTTTTGCGACACAGCATTAATGTTGGTGCCGTATTCGATAACAACAAACAGATCGACATGAATGCCATTTTCGGTCGTTGCTAACGTAATACCGCGACGCAGACGCGACACGGGCAGGATTTTTGCAATTCCATCAGCGGCATTCGGAGCAACCATGCCCACGACGCCGTAGCATTCCATAGCTGCATGGCCAACCATATCGGCCAAAACATCGTTTGCGACGTGCAACTTTCCGGGAATCGGTGCCATGAAAGTTTCCTTTCCAAATACAGATATCCAATCTGCCTTTTTGAGTAACTTGAAAAGTATACCGTACAGCTTAGCGAAACCACGTACTGCTCACATCCTCTGCAGATGCAGTACAGACCACACGCAAGGCTGCTGATTAACCGCCTAAGAGCACTTGTTGTAAATGAATGTCTTAAACTTTATTGCCTGCCTCTTCTTTCACATGTACAACAGTTCACATGAAGGGCATTTGAAGACGCTAAAAAACCTTTGATACGCTGCGGCTCGTGTGCTATAGTTTCTTGGCTAGTTTGAAAGCAAGCGGCGAAATGCCGTGATGAAATGCAGTAATACGGAGTTGATAGCTATGTCGAAGGTTTGCGAAGTTTGCGGCAAGAAGCCAGCCGCCGGTCGTAATGTCAGCCACTCACACCGCGTGACGAATCGCTGGTTTAGGCCGAACATCCAGAAGGTCACCATTCGTGACGAAAAGGGTCATGTCCGCAAGGCCAACGTTTGCACCAGCTGCATGAAGGCTGGTAAGGTCGAGCGCGCTTAACTCGCCAAACCAACTTGTACTAAATGTAAAAGCCCGCTTCGGCGGGCTTTTTCTCGTTGCAAATAGGAAGTCTGGCCCTATACCCTATAGACCTCAGACGCACAGAGTACTGCAACAAAAAAGCTCCCATGATGGGAGCTTTTCCTGTTCAGACGACGTTAATAATCAACTGTAAACACTTATTCGATAACAAGCAAGCGCTTACAGTTGGGGCACACACCCAAAGGAGCTGAAGCACGCAGTTCGATAAGGCGACCACCTTCGATAACGGTACGACAAATACCGCAGGTTGATTCTTCTAAGACGCCAACCGCAACCCCGCCGGTCTTGCTTGCAGTCTTGCGATACAAGGCGAGTAAATCAGCAGCGATTGAAGCTTCGCATTCGTCACGCTTTGCCGAAAGCTCGCGAATATGATTAGCGAGTTCGGTATCTTCACCTTCAAACGATGCACGCAAGCGTTCTTCTTCAGCATTAGAAGCAGCAATAGCACCTTCAAGCTGATCAGTTACGCCTTTAATCTTGTCGAGCTGAGCCTGAACCTCAAGGCGCTTTTCGGCCAAGGATTCACGACGTTTCGCTACGCTGGCCATTTCCTTTGAATGGGATTCGACCTTGCGATAATCAGAACCCGCTGCGTCGATAAGCTCTTGCGCGCGTTCTTGCTTTTCTGCCAGAGCGCGGTCGTCGTCTTCAAGCATGGTCATTTCGTTTTCGACACCCTTGCGCAGCTCGTATACCTGATCAAGCTTCGCCTGAATTTCACCACGCTTCTTGCGCAAGCGCATGACTTCGATTCGCTGAGGCAACTCGACACGCTTCTTTTTCGACTGCATGATTTCCAGATCGAGTTTCTGAATTTCGAGCAACGTCTCTAATTCGTGGAACTCAGCTTGCATGGGTGTTCCTTCCAGCCAATGGTTGAATTACGCCCATTGTAACCCTATTAATGGAAATTAGCGCGTACGTCTACTAGATACACCGCTAGATGCGCGTAGTTTCGGGCGTTGTCCAATTGCCGCTTTGGTCAAGAATATGGACAGACTCGGCTTCGACACCCGCATCGATTGCTGCCTGAGCCAGCAAAGCACACAACGGCAACTCGCTAACATCATGACCAAGCTCGACAATAGAAAGCCCTGCCTGAACTGCGTCTAAAGCTGCGTGATACTTTACTTCACCGCATACCAAACAAGTTGCACCCGCACGTAAGGCTGCATCAATCGTATTCCCTGCAGAACCGTTAGCGATTACAAGACGTTCGATATTTGCCGCAGAATCGCCCCAAACTCGCGGAACACGCCCAAACACTGAAGTGCAACGAGCTGCTAAATGCGAAAGGCGGAAGGGCTTATCGGACGTGCGAACGACACATAATTGACCATAACCTTTGTTTGAACCAGGCGCGATAGGCTGAATAATACCTTCGAAATCAAGATTCAACATACCGGACAACAGACGTGTGGCAGCCACGCTAACATCAAGCGCGGTATGGAAATTCATAAGCGCAATCCCCTTTTGTACTGCAAGATACGCATTAACACCTGTTGTCGGTGCTGCAGCATACGAGGGAGAAAGCGTAGCAGGTGGTTCAAGGAATGCAGGATGATGCGTAAGCAACACATTGACGCCTATGCGCTGAGCGGCTTCTATTGCATCGCGCGTAACATCAAGCGCAACAGCAACCCCCGTCACAAGAGCGGAAGGGTCGCCCACAAGCAAACCCGTTCGATCCCATTCTTCAGCATCCTCGCGTGGAAACTGCTTCAACAGAGCCAGTTCTAACTGGCCCACCGTCAAAGGCTTCGAAGGTTTTGCAATTTCACCTGCAGGAGTTTTTACCAACTCAGTACTGTTGCCATCTTCAATTGGAATCATGATTTCCTCCATCCCGCCACTGTGACAAAGGATAACCCTTTTTGCTATTTGCTATAACACGATGCTTTCAAGCGCATCCGCAAAACGTGCAAGATCATCTTCGGTGGTATAGCGACCAAACGAAATACGCAAGGCACCATACGCTTCATCGGCTGAAATATTCATAGCACGCAAGACATGACTAGGCTCAAGCGAATGCGAAGAGCACGCCGAACCACCCGACACACCAAAGCCCATCATATCCAAACGCAAAACCAAGGTTTCACTTTCGAAATCCTTTGCCAGAATGTGCACGATGTTGGGAAGATAATCGCTTGATTGTGCAGGCACCTTAACCGTAGCACGTACGCCAGACATGTTCGCAATACGCCGATACAGGCCATCACGCAGGGTGCGCTGACGCGAAGCTTCGGCATCAAGCGCTTCGACAGCCGCATGACACGCTGCTGCAAAGCCGACGATTCCGCAGACGTTTTGCGTGGTTGAGCGACGACCTTCTTCTTGGCCGCCACCCAGAAGCTGAGCTTGAAACGGTGTTCGTGCCTTCAAATACAGAGCACCCACACCCTTTGGGCCACAAATCTTATGCGCCGAAAATGAAGCTGCATCAACGCCTAAAGCAGAAACGTTGACTTCAATCTTGCCCAGCGCCTGTGTTGCATCAGTATGAAATAGCGCACCTGCTTCATGCGCAATGCGAGCCAGCTCAGCAATAGGTTGAATTGAACCCATTTCGCTATTAGCCATCTGAATCGACACCAGCACAGTTCGCTGATCAAGAACTGCAGATAACGCCTGAGTCGTTATAAAGCCGTCTTTATCGGGATTGATACAGACAACATCAAAACCTTCGCGCGCTAGATGGTTAACGGGATTAAGCACCGCATCATGTTCGATGCTGGTAGTAATAACGCGCGGGACAAAATCTTTGCCTTCGCGTCTGCGACGATTTTCAGCTTCAGCGCGTGCAATACCAAAAATGGCTGCATTATCGGCCTCGGTTGCGCCCGACGTAAAAATGAGCTCGTTAGGACGCGAAGCACCCAAGTCACGCGCAAGCTGACGACGAGCCAGTTCCATATCTTCGAACGCGGCACGTCCTGGTGCATGAAGCGAATTTGCATTCATGCCGTGCGCCACACATGCCAAGCCAGGCGCAAGATACGGCGCCATAGCTTGCGCCGCCTCTTCACACAGCGGCGTAGTTGCCGCCCAATCTAAATATACGTAATCCTGAGGAACAGTAATTGCCATAGTGCCTATACTCGCCTATCCCAATGCATTCAGGCGAGCTTTGTTGCCCAGCGCTTCGATTTCACTAATAGCAGCAGCGGGATCTTCAGCTGCAAACACAGCATTGCCGCACACGATAACATCGGCACCAGCAGCACATACACGCTCGACCGTTTTTACGCCGATGCCGCCATCAACTTCGATAAGCAACTTGTCGTTGCCAGCTTCACGCGCCATACGCGCAACCTGTGCAATTTTTTCTTCGCTGCCTTCGATGTAGCCCTGACCAGAAAAACCAGGCTCAACCGACATAACCAGAACCATATCCAGGCTGCCAATAACCGATGCCAAGGACTCGACTGGTGTGTTCGGCTTTAATGCCACGCAAGCCTTTGCCCCAGCATCATGAATAAGCGCAACCGCACGGTCGACCCACTGACCTTCCAGCGCTTCAACGTGCACCGTTACCATATCGGCGCCAGCTTCCAAAAACCAGGGAAGCTGAACTAAGGGATTTGAGATCATTAAATGAACGTCAAGCGGTAAATTGGTGATTCGCTTCAGTTGCTTTACATGCGGAACACCAATGGTAAGATTTGGGACGAAGTGGCCATCCATCACATCGACGTGAACGTAACCCGCACCAGCCTGTTCGATCATGGCGATGTCATTTTGAAGATTCATAAAGTCGGCCGACAGAATTGAAGGCGCGATTTTTACTGATTGGAACATAAGGTCCCCTTTTAACGCTTGAACTGTACCTCGACATTCTAGCGCAAGTCGTATAATAGGCCCGACGGGAGGCGATATGGCGCAACCGCAATCCACGTACTTCACGTATGCCACGGTCCACGGGCCTATCACAATACGCGCAACTAATCGCGGCGTGGCTGAAATCGTGTTCGATCAAGTAAAACTTGAAGGAACATGTGCTGCATCGGAATTAACCAATACCGCAGCAACGCAAATACAGGAATACCTTGCCGGAAAGCGACACACCTTTAACGTGCCCATCGACCCGAAAGGCAGCGCCTTCCAGCAGGCAGTATGGACCGAAGTCTGTGCCGTTCCCTATGGGGAAACACGCACTGCTGCCGATATTGCAGCCGCCATGGGAAAACCTGGTAACCATCGCTCGGTCGGTACCGCCATCAAGCAAAACACGCTAGCGCCTATCATTCCCACGCATCGCGTCTTAGCCGTTGCCGCCGCCGGCAAACAAGCCAAGCTTCTTCGCGCTCTTCAAACCCTTGAACAGCGCAACGGTTAATTAGTAGAACTCGGGTTTAAGGGAACGAGAAGCAAGTTGCTTAGCAACTTCGCGAGGATTGGCGTTTTCCCAAACGATCGAACGAACCATGTCGGTAATAGGCAATTCAACCTGATAGCGCGCAGAAAGCGTAGCGAGTGTTTTACAGGCTTGCGCGCCTTCAGCCACCATGTGTGTGCGCTTTTCGTACTGTTCAACCGTTTCGCCTGAAGCCAGTGCTTCGCCAAAGCTGCGATTGCGCGAATGACGCGACATGCAAGTTGCAATCAGGTCGCCTGTTCCTGCAAGCCCCATGCACGTCATCGGGTTTCCACCGGCGGCCGATACCAAACGTTCCATTTCGGCCTGGCCGCGTGTCATAAGCATGGCAGCGGTATTATCACCAAAACCAAGCCCGTACGACACGCCAACAGCGATGGCGATAACGTTTTTGAATGCAGCGCAGAGCTCGACACCTAATACATCGTTGCTGGTATATACACGAAAAGCTGGCGACGAGAACAGCTTCTGGAAATAGCATGCCACCTGTTCATCATCGGAAGCCACAACAGTTGCAGCAGGTATACCCTTAACAACCTCTTCAGCATGATTAGGGCCCGACAAAGCAGCAATCGACTTATCAACGCCCAGCACATCCCGAAACACTTCAACAGGAACCATACCTGTATCAGCTTCAACGCCTTTCATACATAAAAGAACAGGTACATTATGCTTAAGATAATCCTTCATGTTTTGAGCGGTAGAACGCACATATTTTGAAGGTGTAACCACCACGACTGCTTCAGCCTGTGAAAGCGCTTCGCTTATTTCACTGGTGGCCACAATGCGCGATGAAAGCTGCGCGTCGGTTAGATATTCGGGGTTGTGATGCGTATCATTAATCGCCTGCGCCAGCGAAGGACGACGAGCCCACAAGCGTACGTCGTTGCCGTTTTCGGCTAGCACTTGCGCAAGCGCTGTTCCCCACGAACCAGCCCCGATTACTGCAATAGCCATAGCTACTTCTTATCTCCCAGACGACGCTCGGTGCCATCAAGCAGACGCTTAATGTTGCCGCGATGTGCCCACACAACCGTTAAGCCTGTGATGGCGCACAGAAGCACGCCAATCCAGTTACCCCAGAAGTAATACAAACCAAAGAAGGGACAAGCAAGCGCTGCTGCAATTGAACCAATCGATACGCGCTTGGTAAGCGGCACGAGCACCACAAAAATCATGAGTTCAAGAATTGCACCAATAGGCCCAAACGTTACAAACAAGCAGCCAACCGCAACCGCGATACCCTTACCACCCTTAAAGCCCAGCCAAGGACTGAAAATATGACCGTAGGTGCACGCAAAGAACGCGACGGCTGTTGCCAAGTGCGTACCAGCTTCATCAAGCCCGAAAGCGCCTGCGATCCAAAGACCTATAAAGCCCGAAAGCACGCCTTTGCCAAAGTCGAGCACGAATACTGCGTAGCCACCGACTTTACCCATCGAACGAATTGCATTGGTGGTGCCAATGTTTCCCGAGCCTTCATCACGCAGGTCTTTTCCGTAAAACACCTTGGAAATGACAAGACCCCAAGGCACCGAACCTAAAGCGAAGGTAATAACAAAAACAAGGAGGTATGCAGCGATTGTCATGAATTATTTCCTCAATACTGGAATCTGTAGATGTATACGCAAGCTTTCAGTAAGAAGTTTGCGGTCATTCAACCGCAAACTTAGTCCTTCTTCTTAAACTTGAAACGGATGGGCGTACCCTCCAAATCGAAATGCTTGCGCATATTGTTTTCCAAATAGCGCTCGTAATTGTCGTCGACCACGTCGGGGCGATTCGCAAAGAACGTAAACACCGGCGGGCAGGTACCCGTTTGCGTAACGTACTTCATGCGCAGGATAGCCTTACCCTTGGTAACGGTGTGGCCCGTTTCGCGAATATCGGCAAGCCAAGCGTTCAGCTGGTTGGTAGGAATTGTCTTCGAGAAGTTTTCGAACGACTTATCGATTGCTTCCCAGATGCGATGCACGTTCTTGCCCGTCAACGCCGAAATAGCAACGACTGGAGCATAGCCAACATACATCATGCGATCTTGCACGCGCTCGCGTACATCAGCCTTTGATTCAGGACCTTCCACGATATCCCACTTGTTCAGCGCGATAACCAGAGCACAACCACGGTCGTGCGCAAAGCGAGCAACGCGCTGATCTTGGTCGGTAAGACCTAGCGTGCCGTCGATAACAAGCACTGCAACATCGGCGCGATCAATTGCGCGCATAGCACGCACGAAGCCGTAGTATTCCACGTCTTCATCAATCTGGCTTTTACGACGAAGGCCGGCCGTGTCAACAATGGTATAGCGCTTACCTTCGTGTTCAACTGGCGTGTCGATTGCGTCGCGCGTTGTGCCTGCAACATTCGAAACGATTGAGCGTTCACCCTGCGTCATCTTGTTGGTAAGCGAAGACTTACCCGCATTCGGACGACCAATAATAGCCACGTTGATGCCGGTATCTTCAGCTTCAGTTGCACGGTCGAGCGCACCCGTTTCGTTAAGCAAACGAACCACTTCGTCGAGCAAGTCGCCCGTACCATGACCATGAACTGAAGAAATTGGCCACGGATCGCCTAGGCCAAGCTGGTAGAACTCGTACATATCGTCGTAGCGATTCGGCGTGTCAAGCTTGTTAACAGCAACCAGAACCGGCTTTTTCGACTTACGAAGCGTGCGAGCCACTTCTTCATCGTCGGCCTGCATACCCGTGCGCGAATCAACGATAAGAATAATGACATCAGCTTCGTTGGTAGCCGTAAACGCCTGACTACTAATGGAAGCCTGAAAATCGTCATCGCTTCCCATTTCGATACCGCCTGTATCGACAATAGTGAAGCTAACACCACCCCACTGTGCTTCGTGGTATGAACGATCGCGCGTAACGCCGCGCATTTCATGCACGATGGCGTCTTCCGCGCCGATAACGCGGTTGACAAACGTTGATTTGCCAACGTTTGGCCGTCCAACGACAGCTACTAAAGGCAATGCCATAACAGTATTCCTAACTCGCAATAATTGCGCCGATTTCATTGAAGTATTCTGCAGGTGTACAGGATACCATGCAAAGGGTTTGACCTGCCGACTTCTTCATATCCTCAAGAGACATTCCATCAAGCGTCACACCATCATCATTGAACACAACACGCGGAATTAGATAGATAAACTGAGTTGAATGCTGACCTTCAGCAACGCAATTGGCAGCATGTTGACACACGGCATTAACGATGTCTTCGCCCACAAGCAAGCCCGTGACATCAACGTTTCCGCCAAAAAAATTGTTAGTAACGTACAGCGGTTCAAAGCAATCGCTGATATCTGATTCAGCTACCAGCGGGTCAAGGAACTCACGCTGGGCACACCCAGCAACAAGAATTGCTGCGCGTTGACCTGCGCGAAGAGCCTCGGTGCACTGCTGAATATCGCCTGCATTTTGCGCGGCACGCCAATCATCGATTGTCGAACGAATAATACCGATGCCGTCTTCAAACATTGAAAAGTCACCGTAGAACTGAGCTGACGGAAGGTTGTTAAGCAAATCATCGCGATAGGCATTTCGATAAAATTCGTCAGCCGCATAAACCCACGGGGTGTTGCGTTCGGCAAGTGCCCGCGTTTGAAATTGCTTCACTAAATCAAGCAATGCTCGAGCATCGTGTTCGTCGTTAAAGCTGTGATCAAACATGGTTTGATGACGCGTATACCCAAGCGGCACAATACCAATCCCCAAGATTCCTGGCCGCTGGTACGCCCATTCCAATGTTTCTTTAAGCACTTCCCCATCATTTTCACCAGGGAGCAAAACGATTTGCGCATGAAATTCGATGCCAGCCGCAAGCAAGCGATCAAGTGCTTCGATACCATGCGAAGCATGCTTACCAATTAAAGATTTACGTACCGCTTCATTACTTGCCTGCAACGAAACACGCAAAGGAGAAATACGCTGTTCGATGATGCGCACTTCGTCTTCAGGAGTTAGATTAGTCAGCGTAACAAAGGTGCCAACCAAAAAACTTAGACGAAAATCATCGTCGCGCAACGAAAGTGATGGACGCATTCCTGCTGGTAGCTGCCTCATAAAACAGAAGGTACAAGCATTGCGACACTGCTTCACATTGTCGAATACCAGGCCTTCGAATTCGAAACCCCAGTCTTCGCCGGCATCACGCCAAAGCTCGACTTCACCCGTATCGCCATCTAGATCAACATAACCAACCACGATGCTTTCTTCACCCGAAAGCCAACGCCAATCAATGATGTCTCGCAACGGCTGACCATCAACCGAAGTAATGAAACAACCCGGTTCGAAACCAGCATCATACGCAGGCGAATCAACAGCAACCGCCGTAATGCGTGCACCCTGCTGAACTTGGCTCGCGCAAGTCGCCTGAGAATCTTTAGCACTTGGCACACTATGCGCAGGCGACGCAGCTAAATCTGCTGCGCGCGCAATGTCGTTATTAGGATATGAAGCTGTGCTGGTCATGAATGTATTTTAGCGCGTCGACCTGCAGGTCCGTTAGTACGCCTACAGCGCTTCCAGGTAATCAACAACAGCGGCAATCTGGTTTTCGGGAGTAGAAGCGCCAGCAGTTACACCAACTGTTTCGCAGTTTTCAAACCACGACGGATCGATTTCTTCGACCGCTTCGATATGATACGCACGAGGACATGCCGCCTCGCAGATTTCAGCCAAACGAGTCGTATTTGACGAATTGCGACCACCAATAACCACCATAACATCAACCTGACCAGCAAGTTCTGCCGCCGAATCCTGGCGCAGGCGCGTAGCTGAACAGATTGTCTTTTTCAGGTTTGGTTCGATACCCTGAGCACGAACGGCTTCTACAACCGAATCCATGTTTTCACGACGCTGCGTGGTCTGCACAACGATACCAATGGGAGCACGCAAATCAGCAGGGACATCTTCGCCCGTTAGCACAACATCGACCTTCATGCCTTCGCGCTTGGCATAAGCACGCAAGCCTTCAACTTCGGGGTGACCCTGTTCGCCCACCACGATAACGCGGCAGCCTTCGTTTGCCAGCTCGGCTGCGCCCTTCTGCGCACGTGCCACATGTGGACACGTTGCATCGATAACGGCAAGCCCACGCTGAGCTAAACGCTCGTACACATCGGGCGTAACCCCATGGCTTCGAATGATGACGGTACCTTCAGAAACATCTTCAGGAATGTTGGCAACATGAACGCCACTTTCGGCAAGTTCTGCCACCACGCCTGGGTTATGAATCAGTTGCCCCAACGTGAAAACAGGACCTTGACCAGCTGAAGCTTCGTACGCCATATCAAGCGCTCGCTTCACGCCGTAACAAGCTCCCGCATTTTTCGCAAGAACAACCTTCATCTTTCACCTTTCAATACGAAATATGACAAGGGATTTAGC
This sequence comes from Eggerthellaceae bacterium, assembly GCA_045629845.1. Classification (GTDB taxonomy): domain Bacteria; phylum Actinomycetota; class Coriobacteriia; order Coriobacteriales; family Eggerthellaceae; genus UBA9715. The sequence continues at coordinate 14,652 of JAZQRZ010000058.1, forward strand.
CCTTTGTCATCTATTTCAGCAATGCGGCAACTTCTGCAGAAGTCAAACGCGGAATAGGATGCTCGGCAAACACAGCCGTGAAGTCTTTGTCTTCAGGGAACAAGGCAACCATGTCGACTTCTTCAGGCGTAACGTTGTTGAACAGCGCAAAGCATTCACGCAAGGCATACCACACGCACGCATCGAGACGATCATCCTTCGGCAAGAAGTCGAAATCGGAAAGCATAACAGGATTACCGAATTCAACAGTCACCTTGGGAAAACGGAGCCGTTCGCCCTTACGCTTAATCTTATCGACGTTATGAACAGCCATCGGCAAAATAGGTGCCTTGCCCATACGCGCAATAAGAGCAGCGCCACCATGAACACGCGGCTTTGCAGTACCCTTTCCGCGGCGCGAACCTTCGGGCATGATGCCAACAATCTCGCCGTTCTTCAACATACGCGATGCGCGCTTAATCGCCGTGCGATCAGCAGAATCACGCGTGATAGGAAAAGCGCCGATATGCGCAAAAATCCAGCTTAAAGCAGGATTAGCTTCAAATAATGAATCGCGCGCAACAAAGCGCGGCCAATAATGCGGAAACATTGCCAGATACATGAACACAACATCAAGATACGAAGTGTGATTACTGACAACAACCACGCCTGACTTGTCAGCCAACTGCAACAAGTTTTCGCGGTTCTTTACATCGTAGCGATACAGTACTTTGCAGATTCCCGAAACAGCACCAACGATGACATACGCAGGAACGCGACTAAAACGCTTCTTTCCATTGTCGTATTCATCGACACCAAAGGGGCTGTCGAAGTAATCAGCGTACTTTTCCTCATAGGGTTTTATTTGCTTGTCAGCCATGTGAATACCCCTTCGTTAAGCGGAACGAAAGCTGGGGCTTACTGCGCCTTCCGCACCAAATCGCAAATGACCTTGACGACTTCTTCGGTTGTCATATCGGACGAGTCGACCACCACTGCATCATCAGCCGCTTTAAGCGGAGAAGTTGCACGTGATGAATCAGCCTTGTCGCGACGAAGAATATCGGCAAGCACTGCATCGAAATCGGTAAGCCCAACACCGCGTTCTTGGTTCTGCAAAACGCGACGACGAGCACGCGCTTCATCGGAAGCGGTTAAGAACACTTTCACTTCAGCATCAGGAAATACAACCGTGCCAATATCGCGGCCTTCAACCACATAATCACCCGAGCGGCCAATACGCTGCTGCTGAGCAACCAGTGCTTCGCGCACCGCAGGAGCAGCCGAAACTGGGGTAACCGCGCGGTCGATTTCTGCCGTACGAATAGCCAGTGTTACATCGTTGCCACCAATAAAGACACCAATGGGCGACGGATTGCCTGGCTCGTGTTCGAATTCGATAGCATGCGTGCGAGCAAGTTCGCCCAAAGCTTCGTTATCTTCAAGCGACACGCCATCATGAACAGCTTGCCAAGCAACACTACGATACATTGCCCCCGTATCGAGGCACGAAAACCCAAGTTCAGTAGCAACAAGCTTCGAAACGCTTGACTTGCCAGCCCCACTTGGGCCATCAATTGCAAGAATCATTAAACCAGTCCTTCTAAATCCTGCAGGAAGTCGGGATAGCTAACATCGACACAGTCAAAATCAGTAACAGTAACTGGTGTATTGCCTGTAAGACCCACCAGCGACCATGTCATTGCCAAGCGATGATCGCCCAGCGTATCAAATACAACGCCTTCGGGTATTTGCAGCCCCGGCTGTCCTTCAATATACAAATCGTCGCCTTCGGTCCAAGCATCAACGCCAATTTGAGCAAGGCCTGTAACGATCGCATCAAGGCGATCAGATTCCTTTGCGCGCAGTTCTTGCACGTTGCGGAATACCGTAAGACC
>JAZQRZ010000059.1:0-3848 GCA_045629845.1 Eggerthellaceae bacterium
CATTTCAGAAAAGCAGCAGACCAAGGCGAGCCGCCAAGGGCTCATGACGGTCGTTGGTTGCTGCATCGTTCTTTCATGTATCGGTGGCGGGCAGACGTTAGTTGGCATCACAATCCCCAGCATTTGCGCCGAATTGAACATCGCGACTGGACAAGCAGGGCTGTATGTACTGCTGAGTACCTTTACGGCGTTCGTTTCGGGCTTAGTGGGAACGAAGTTTCTTGCGTTCTTGACGCCGCGTTGGTCGATGTTGCTCGGAGTTTTGGCAGAAACCGCGTTCTTGGTGATTGCCGGTACCGCGCAGAGCTTGCCCGTGTTGATTTCTGCGGGGTTTTTTGGAGGCATTGCGCTTTCGTGCACGTTCCCACCCATCGCTTCTCTGATGTCGCTGCACTTCAGGGAGAATTCAGGCAAATGGTTTGGTCTCACAACGGGTACTCAGGTCTTTCTCGTCGCCGGTTTGATCAAGATTGCCGGTTTCCTTTTGAAGACCCATGAGTATCGTTTCGTAATCCTGGTTTTTGCAGCCATTAACATTGTGGTCGGCACTTTGTTGTGCTTCTTACTCATTCGGCAGCCAAAGCGCAGCATTATGCGTGCAAAGATGAAGGAGGCTGCGGCGAAGAAGGCGGCTGACGAAGCTGCACGAGCTCAAGAGGGAGAAAGCGGCAAAGGCGCAGACGATTTCTATCAGGGCCTTACCGTCAAGGAGGCATTGGGCAAGCCGTCGCTGTATCTGTTCGGAATCGGCTTGATAGCTGGTGCAATCATCACGGGGTCCATGACCACGTATGGCAGCTCGTTCTTCGTTTTGTTTGGCATGACGCAGGCCGAGGCCGCCGACATGATGAGCCTCTACACGCTTTTCTGCGGAGTGCACGTGCTGTGGACGGGCTTCTTCCAGGCTAGGTTTGGCTCGCGAGCTTTTATCGTCGTGCAATATGCTGCGATTCTCGTTGGTGTCTTGCTCCTCGTGTTGTGGGCGAGCAATCAGTCTTTTCTCTTCGTAGTGCTCGGACTATTACTGGTTTCGTTCATCAAGCCGATCAATTCAACGCCCGCGTTGCTTCTGCCTGATTTGTTCGGCCGAAAGAACTACCTTGCGTTCAACTCGCTATCGAACGGTATCTACTACGCAGGCGTGTGCATCAGCTCGCAATCGACCGCAGCGATTCTGACGGCGCTTGGCGGGTCGCGCGCATTCGTCTATTTGGGGATTATGGCCGTAATAGCTCTCGTGGTTTTCAATGCGGCGTTATCGCTTTCGCCGATTAGGAAGATGCGGAAAGCAAATAATTATCTGCCTGAGCAATGATTCTTTGAAAAGCATTCAAAGGAACAACCTGCTTAGCTTCCGCTATGCGGGAACACCTGGATATCGCCGATCAATTGCTCTTTGTCGTCGATGTACAGATTCTCGACGAGTCTCATGACTTCTTCACGGGTATGTACACCCATCTTCTTATAAATGGTGTACGTGTGCGACTTAACTGTTGCTTTTGAAATATACAACTCCTGACTGATGAAATCGACGCCGTGGCCTTTTGCGAGGATAGCGAGAATTTCTTTCTGGCGGGATGTCAGGTCGTACTTGGTGGCAAGCAGGTCGATTTTCTGCTGGAAGTAATTACTCTTCGTTTCTTCCTTAGGCGCATAGTTCTCGAAAACGTTCTTCTCTTTTTGCTGGAAGATGAAGATGATTTGCAGAACCCACAGATAAATGATGATGAAGCAGAACAGTATCGATAGGTTCTTGATATCGATGAAGCCCATGATGTAGAAAGACGACAGCCAGCCGGCGATGAAGCCGACGAACTGGATGCACCGGCACTTGGCGACGATGAAAAAGCTGGATAGTGATTGCCTGTTCATGCCTTGAATGGTGTTGTCGAGCACGAATCCGCCGTGTCGCATCATGATGAAGAGGATCAGCCCACCGCAGATGATCTTTCCTTGCCAATTGCAGAAAGGCACAGCGAAGATGCAGGGCATCATGCCGACAAGGGCGACTTTCGAAAGATACGATTGTCCGTAGATGTGGCTTTTAAGGCAGTCAAGGATCATCAACCCGCCTGCCAGCGCAATGCATAGCGGGGCAAACGTATAGCCGCCAGCGATGAGTATTCCCCATGGAGTGTCGTCGGCAATGCAGTATGCGGTGAAGCCGAGCATGAATCCGACAGATATCACGCGAACGATTTGCGCAAACGAGGAAAGCGGACGGTTTTCGATATGTTTGGAGCTTTTGCGTCCGAGCGATTCGTTCGGCATCTTGATGTTCGGAAGTGTAATGAGGTAGAGGATGATGCTTGCTACTGGCAAAAAGGCCAAGATGATTTTCACGACACTTGCTGGGAAGAATGAAATGGCGATGCCGATGATGCCGCCCGTTGCCATGGCGCATCCGAAAAGCAGCAAGTCCCGTTCGCGCGATAGGATGTTGTCCCATAAGCTAACGAGACAGCTATACGACAAGCCAAGGAACAGCGCACGCAACTCCTGTATGGGGACAAAGAATGCGACGGCAACGCAAACGGAGAACACGATAACTAAAACGATGCTGTGGTTGCGGATGGCGAACCAGTCTGAGAAAAAAGAGATCAAAAAGAGTGCCAGAATAATGCCGCATGTGACGATCGCGCCCATGCTGAACGTCTCTCCAAGATCGCTTGGTCCAGAAGGGAAGAGGAAAGGATTGAGATAGAAGAAGAAGCTGACGGTCCAGGAATACATCATCACGTATCCGACAAGACCACAGATATGGGTGAAGTCAAGTGATTCAGATGTCGAGCGATCGCCAAGCATCAGCCTGCCGCTTCCTTTCGTTGTTCCGAAACGTCTCACGAACCACGAGGCGAATCGATGCTGGCTCTCGGAAAACCGTGCTGTGTCGCGCGAAGATTCGATTCGCAAGGCTTAGACGGTAATACCAGCGTGCACGTGATAATATCATATAAAAAGGCTTACGTTAAACGACTCCGATTGCATGAGGCGCAGGAGTATGAGAACGGTATTACGCCACAGGTGAAACAACCAATGCGTTCCGACTTCAAAAAAAGTACTTTAACTGGGGTTTTACAGTAAATCAATGCGTAAGAAACGGTCGTCTCGTTTTGTTTTTCGCTTCTCATATCAAAAGTATGAGATGGGTTTCGCTTGCTTCGGTCGTCCCGCTTTTCTGATGCAGGAGGCAAAAGCGGCTCCTTGCGTTACAATACGCAGGTAAGCAAGAAGGGAGTGCTATGTGCTATCCGTGCACACATTGCAACAAATGCGGTAAGTTTCCTGCAATCGGAACATGCATGTACTGTGGGGCCAAGAATAGCCCCGATGCGGCCGTGTGCGAAAAATGCGGAAAGCCCTTTCCTCCTAAACCTGGCCAAATCTCTCCTATAAAGAAGAAGACGGACTAAAAACAATATGGCGAAATAGAAAGGCTGGCACGTATGGCTATTGCTGACGCACTTGAACTGAATCCCGTAGACGCGCTGCTCGTATTCGACGGCAACCGCGAAGCTTTCGAACGCGTAATCGGCATCACCCAGGCTGAAGATGAAGGACCGATCCAGGTTTTCATTTCGGGCCCGAGCGGATCAGGCAAGACCGCGCTGTTGACTGCGCGTTCTAGTCAAAAAGACCTGCTTTCACGCAAGCACATCGACTGCTATCACACGGGCGAATTCGTCATCGCCGTCAACAACGAAAACATCCCGGATTCCTTCTTTGAGAATCTGGGTACGGTTGACATCCTGCTGCTCGATGGTTTTTCGGAGCTCATCGGTGCTGACAAGCAAGCCGAGCTTTTGGCCAAACTGATGATTGCAGAGCGCAAGCGTCAGAAGCTGACA
>JAZQRZ010000060.1:0-17307 GCA_045629845.1 Eggerthellaceae bacterium
CATTTCGCCATTCGTCTTGTAAACATGATATTCAACCGATGGTGCAGTTGCTAAAAGGTTTAATCCAAATTCACGTTCAAGGCGCTCTTCAATAACTTCCATATGAAGCAAGCCAAGGAAGCCAACACGGAAACCAAAACCAAGAGCATGTGATGTTTCAGGTTCCCAAACCAAAGCGGGATCATTAAGCGCTAGCTTTTCAAGCGCTTCTTTTAATGGCTCGTATTGATCGCCTTCGATAGGAAAAAGGCCAGTAAACACCATGGGCTTCACATCGCGATAGCCAGGCAATGGTTCTGTGGCAGGATTTGACTTAAGCGTGATGGTATCGCCCACCTTTACCAGGGCGACATCCTTTAATCCAGTTACCAGGTAACCAACATCACCGACAGACAAATCAGGAAGAGGAGTTTCTGCTGGCTTACGAGCACCAACCTCTTCGACAAGTGCTTCACTGCCTGCCGCCATCATGGAAATGGTATCGCCCTTACGAACCGTGCCATCAACAACGCGTACAAGAGCAACTACACCGCGGTAGGCATCAAAGTACGAATCAAAAATGAGTGCACGTAGCGGCGCTTCTGCATTTCCTGTTGGAGCAGGAATGTTATACACAATCGATTCCAACAAGTCATGAACGCCGACACCAGTTTTTGCAGAGCATTCAATGGCATCATCAGCTGGAATTGCAAGACCATCTTCAATTTGTTCACGAGCACGATTAGGATCTGAAGCAGGTAGATCAATCTTGTTAATCAAAGGAATGATTTCAAGATTCGCATTCATTGCCATCATGGCGTTCGCAACCGTTTGAGCTTCGACCCCCTGAGTTGCGTCAACAACCAATACAGCGCCTTCACAGGCTGCTAAGCTGCGACTGACTTCGTACGTAAAGTCAACATGACCAGGCGTGTCAATTAGATTAAACTCGTACACTTCGCCATCATCAGCCTGATAGTTTACGCGTACAGCCTGGCTTTTAATGGTAATGCCCCGTTCACGTTCGATATCCATGGAATCGAGTAACTGTTCCTGCATATCGCGCGCAGCTACCGTACCCGTCTGTTCCAGGATGCGATCAGAAAGCGTCGATTTGCCATGATCGATATGCGCAATAATCGAGAAATTCCTGATATGAGTGGGGTCATGTTGTTCGATATGTGAAGATGCTTGCGACAAATACACTCTCTTTCATATAAGTACGTTTCGATTGTATCAATATATGCTAAGATTAGCGGGTTTCGTCTGGAAACAAGATTTATACAACGGAGGAACTAAGAGTGGCAAACATTAAATCTCAGAAGAAGCGCAACATTACTAACGAGAAATCTCGCATGCGCAATCGTGCGGTTAAGTCGGAACTGAAGACCGCAACTCGCCGCGTCAAGGACGCTGTGGCTGCTGGTAACGGCGCAGAAGCATATGCAGCTGCTATGGCTGCATGCCGTCTGATGGATAAGGCTGTTTCTAAGGGCGTTATCCATAAGAACCAGGCTGCTAACCGCAAGAGCGGCGTCATGGCCTTGGTTAACCCCATCGTTACCGACGAGGATCGTGCTGCTTACACGAAGCCGACCTACAAGGCACCGAAGACTGGTTCCAAGAAGGCTGCCCGCAAGGAAGAGCGTGCTGCAGAAGCAGCAAAGGCCAATGAAGAAAAGGCTAAGCGTCGCGAAAAGCAGCTGAAGGAAGAAAAGAAGGCTGCAGATCGCAAGGCCAAGGAAGCCGAAGCTGCTGCAAAGGCTGAAGCTGAAGCCGCTGCCGCTGAGGCTGCTGCTGCCGAAGCTGAAGGCGAAGCAGAGGAAGCTCCTGCTGAAGAAGCAGAAGAAGCTGCTGAATAATTAATTACGGTAGACCTTTGGGTCTATCCGCATATCAAGGAGAAACGGCCTCGTTAATCACGAGGCCGTTTCTATTACTTGAAGCTATTTGACTAGCAAGCAAAATATTTTTCGTTGACAAAAGCGGCTTAGGAAATGGTTTCAAAAAGCCAATCCCGAAAAGCTGTGTTTGGATCAGTACCGCTTTTCATTGCACGTTCGCAATCGCGCGCGGAAGTAAAGGAACGCTTCAATTGCGCTTCACTAAACCCACGAGACCACTTAAGGTGATTCTTTACACGCCAAGAAGGAACCTTGAGGGTTTCTGCAAGAAGATGACCTTCCCCACGTGAATCAAGCGCCTTGGCGCAAGATAACTCACGCAGACGTGTTGTACACATACCAATAAGAGCATACGGCGAAGCCGAAGATATGAGAGGCAGAAGCCGTAAACATTCATGCCCATCGCGGGCAGAGAATGCGTCTACGAGTTCCCAAGGCTTAGCTTCGTTGGTTCGAGCAACCAACGCAGTAACATCTTGCTCTGTAACGGGAGTTGAACCACCACGCGCAAGAGCGAGCTTGCGGAGCTCGGTATCTAGACGGATGGTATCTTCCCCAACCAGAGACACTAACGTTTCGGCGGCTGCTTCGGTAATGGTGACACCATGCCCAACAGCCATCGAGCGAAGAGCGCGAACAAGTTCGTAGCGTTTCATTGGAGCGCAATCAATGATTGCGTTCTTACCCAGTGCTGCAACTGCTTTGTATAGACGAGTATTCTTCGCAAGTTTCTCTGCCGACAGCACGAGTACAGTTGATTCGCACGGTGCGGAAAGGTAAGCGCAAAGCAGTTCACTATCTTGCTTGCCAAGTTTTTCTGCATGGGTTACTTCTACAAGACGTAATTCGCTGGCAAAAGGAAGCGTATTGCAAGCAACTGCTATATCAGACCCACTTGCACGTTCCGCGTCAAATTCATCATGATTAAATTCAAGATCACCCAACTGAGCAACGCGCTTACGAAGCCTGTCAAGTACCGTGCGACGCTTCAGCGCATCTTCACCAACGGCTAGATATGCAGGAAGCAATGGTTGTTGTTTTTTCTCACTCATAGCTTCATTGTAGTTCAACTGAAATTGATTCTGGGCTAAAGCAACATTTCACCCTACCATCTACGTCTGTTCGAAACACTTTACAGTCTGCTGCTTCTAAAAGGGCCAATGTTTCTGATGATGGATGTCCATATCTGTTATGCACACCAACGCTTATTAGAGCAATTTTCGGAGATAGCGCATTCAGCTGTTCCTTAGTTATTCCCCCTTTAGACCCATGATGACCTACTTTAAATACATCGATGGATCCAAGCCTCCCCGAATCAATCATTGCTTGAATTTCAGCAGCTTCAGCATCACCAGTAAAGAGAATCTTAGCATCGCCAAAACCATCACTATCCCCGTCATATTCCACGAGAAGGCATAAGCTATCTTCATTTTCCGCACCTTGAGCATTAACGTTAGGCCAAATGGATTGAACAATAAATGCTCCCACCTGAAAGCTTTCTCCCTGAGTAATACTAACAACTTCATCAGCCGTTCGCTGCGCCTGTTTGTACACCTCTAAGCATTTAGAATCCGAACTATCGGCTAACGATTGCGAGACGAATGCTCTCCTAACACTTAGGCCTTTTTCCAGCGCATCAAGAGACCCAACATGGTCATCGTCAGCATGGCTTAAAAGCACAGCATCGAGAGAATAGGTTGAAGTTAAAGCAAGCTGCTCCAGTAATTGAGAATCATGATTACCAGTATCGATAAGCAAAGACGAACCCTGGCTGCGAAGAAGAAATGCATCGCCCTGCCCTACATCAAGCATAATTATTGCATCCTCTTGATTGACGCGTATGAAGGTAAAACCAAAAACTAATAGCACTAACACAGCTACAGCTCCGAGTACCTTTGGATTAAACGAGCGCCATGAAACCCAAAGGATAAACGTTGCAATTACCGAAATAACAAGAGCAGCTTCAGTACTTATAGCAAAAGGGATTGAAGCGAACGGTAACTGCGATAACAAAGAAACAAGTTTTGAAAGCGCACCTGCAAAAAGGCTTGATAAAGCTAATAGAAGTTCGCTACCTGGAAGGGAAATCGAACTTACTAACGAAGCTACAAGCCCTACAGAACAAACCAATGGAAACAAAGGCGCAACTACGATATTCGCAAGTGGAGAAATAAGCGGTGCAACATGAAATATTGAACATGCATACAACTGCGACAACAAACTAGCGCTACCAGTAAGCGCCATAGATTCAGAAACAAGCGGCACCTGTGCAAGGAAGGTTCGATTGAATAAATCTTGCATGAGCGGAGCAAACAATACTATTCCAGCTGTTGAAAGAACTGACAGTGTAAAAGAAACAGAAACAGCTGTTACTGGTGAATAGACGATAAGCCCAAAGATACTAACACCCAGAGCATTTAAAGCAGAAGCTCTACGCCTACCAAATAAAGACAAGATGCCAACCGATGACATAAGTGTGGCTCGAATTGCCGAAAGAGGAACACCAGCAACAAGAAGATACGAAAGCATCAAGATAACAAGGATAACTATCGAGGCTTTCCGAGGAACACGTAGCAGTTTTAAGAGTGAGGCAAACAAGGCTGTAACGATGACAAGATGTGCGCCCGAAACTGCAATCAAATGAGCAACGCCACACATCTGAAACTCGCTATAAACTTGTGATTCTTTTACCGAGTGCTTATAGCCACAAACGATAGCTTGCAAGAGGGCATGAGAATCATTGTCTGATCCAATTGCTTGAATAGCTTTAAACCGCAAAGAGTAAAGCGGAGAAAGCAATGAATGCGCCTCATTCTTTTCAAACCATGAAGCTCTAAACTTTCCGATTGCACCGTTTTGCCAAAGGTACTGATCAGAAGACCAATCTGCTGCAACAAAGCTTCCTCGAACGAAGAATTCTTCCCCGTATAAGATTGGGTCTTTAGTTCGAATCTCAACCTGAGCAGTTACAGAATGGTCATTTTCTAACTGAATACGTGCAAATGCAGCTTCGCCGTTAGTAGAACTTTTACTGTCTTCAAGAAAACAAACAGACACATTTTCATTATCCGAAATTGAAACAAGCTGATCTACATGAAGAGAATAAGCTGAAGCGCAAGCTAAGCTTGCACCAACTAATGCCGAAATAAAAAACAATGACCACGAAGGAATCTTCGATAACAAAAGAGCGAATATTAAGATGATTGCCAAGCCAAGAAGAATAAGAGTAAGCCAAAAACAAACTTCTGCCTTAGCCCACCTTGAAGCCTCATACGATATAGCGCAGCTGAGCCAAAAGACACAAGCACAGCCAAAGACCAAGGGAATAGCGGGCCTAACAGGCTCTTTTCTATCTTCGCTTATCACAGTTTATTAAACGCAAATGAGATCTACTAACGAGGCAAGCTTTTTCTCCCCAATTCCAGAAACGCGAAGAAGATCATCGACGCTCTTAAAGGGGCCGTTAGCTGTTCTATCAGAAATGATTTTCTTCGCAGTTGATGCCCCGATTCCGGGAAGCTGCTGTAACTGATCTTCGTTAGCGGTATTGATATTCAACCTTGCTGAGTTGTTACTAGAAACGCTTCCATGCGAACTATCGCTTTCAGCCTGCGTTGTTTCTTCTTGCGAAGCAATAATAATATGTTCACCATCGTCAACTTGACGTGCAAGGTTGCAGGAATCCTCTGCTGCATTATCAGTAAAACCAGCTGCTGCACTTACCACATCAGCTACACGAGAGCCCTTAGATATCTCATATAAACCAGGTTTATTTACTGCTCCAGACACGTGAACAAATATAGTTTCAGAATCGCGAGGCTCTTCAGATTCAACACTAGCCAATGATGACTCATTCTTTTTAAGTTCGAAATTGTTGGCGGTGGCAGTATTTGACAGGACGCACGCACAAACAACTGCCACCAAAACCAAGATAGTCGCCACACCGATAAGCATGGGTCGATTAGGCTGCGATATGCCGAGTTTGCCCTTTAATTCATCAACAAACCTATTCATCCTTCGTCCTTTCAGTATCAGCGACAGAACAAGACTAAAGATGAAACCTTTACGGACAAACTACTCTAGACAACAAAATGACCCCCTATTCAATAACAGGGAGTCATTAAACACACCGAACTTGTCGTATATTTACCGCCTAATCACCTACTGTTTAGCACGCTTTCGCGGCTTGTATGAAGGGCACAAATAATCATGGGGTTCTGCAGCATCAGCAAGTTCTTGAACCCATGTATCAACAGGAAGCTTTTCTTCTGCTGCTAGAACATCTTCTAATCGAGCATGCGTTTCGGGATTGCGTGGCATAAATAACGTGCAGCAATCTGGAGCATCCTGAGAAGAAATTTCAAAGCTACCGAGCCTTTGAGCCTCACTGATAATTTCAAGCTTGTCGGTACCAATCAAAGGCCTAAACACAGGCATTTGAACAGATTGATCCGTTGCGCGAATGTTATCAAGCGTCTGTGAAGCAACCTGACCAAGGCTTTCACCCGTAACCAAAGCACCGGCCTTTTCACGCCGTGCAATTTCTTCGGCAACCTTAAACATAAGCCTTCGATACATAATGACACGTAGCGAAGGCGGAACATTAAGCATGATTTCCTTTTGGTAATCACCGAAGGCAACTATATAAACGCGAGCAATACAACCAGTCTTTTCAAGAACATGCGCAATGTCATCTACGAGGTATTCACTGGTATCTGCTGTTTGAGGTCGACCAGAAAAATGCACACCAATACATTCAGCGCCACGACGAGCTATCTTCCAAAGTGCTACAGGTGAATCAATACCACTTGAAAGCAAACACACCACTCGGCCGGAACATCCTACAGGTAAACCACCGACACCACGAACGCTTCGCGCGTAAATATACACAGCGTTTTGAACAACCTCGACACCAACGGTGATATCGGGGTCTTTCATGCGAACTTTCTTTTCAGGAAATGCATTGCAAAGCGCTTCGCCAACGATGCGATTCATTTCCATTGAATTAGTTTCAAAATCAGTATGATTACGTCGGGCTTGGACCTTAAACGTTTCAAAAGCTTCGCATTCGGATAATGCATTTACCGCGACGTTTCCCATTATTTCAAGATCACGTTCACACTTGAAACCGCACGAAACACGAGCAACGCCAGGTATTTGACGTAGAGCCTCGGTAAGCGCGAGCGCTGTTGCACGGTCGGTTCCTTCGCGCAAAAACACGCAAAGACGACCTGCAATTCTATGAATAGTTACCAGCGGATAGTCTTTAACAAGCGCTTCGATATTTTTCATTAATCGGATTTCAAAGTTAGAGCGATTACGTCCTTTAAGTCCGATTTCATGATAGTGAACAAGGCAAATGCGTTGATGTGTCTCAATCATAAAGGTACCACCTCAGAAAAAAGGCGCGTATACACGCGCCTTTTCCATACTCTGTTTAAACAATCTTAGTGATTCTTGACATCAATGGATTCAGGATTGTACGAAACATCTTCACGTGCAATCTCAGAAAAAGCAATCGAAAGCGGCTTCTTGTCAGATGCGCGTGCAATTTCGACAGCCGTTTGAAGCTGAATTGCTCGATCGCGCTGACCACGCAGCATGTCATTAATGTCATGCGCACGCTTGCTTGCAAGCGAGCACAACAGGAATCGGTCGTTGTCGGTTTCGTCGAGCAAGACATCAATCTTGGGTTCGATAATGCTCATATGCCGTTAACCTCGCGTCTCTTCTGCTTTATCATTCACGTAAGAAACGAGACCCTGAACAGCGGTTTCCAGGTCATCGTTCACAATCTGAATATCATACTCGCTTTTTTGAGAAAGTTCTACCTTTGCAGCATTCATCCTTCGTAAAACCGCATCTTCACTTTCGGTACCACGACCACGAAGTCTAGACTCAAGAACTTCAAGGGAAGGCGGTTCGATAAATACCAGGTATGCTTCAGGGATTTTATCTCTGATTTGGAAGGCCCCTTGCACGTCAATTTCAAGAATGACCTGCTTGCCTTCATCAATATGATTACGAACACTTTCAAGAGGCGTGCCGTAGCAATTGCCAGAATATTCAGCCCACTCTAGCAACTTGCCTTCGTCAGCCATACTCATGAACTCTTCACGAGAGACAAAGTAATAGTTCACACCATCAACTTCGCCTTGACGAGGCTTACGCGTAGTTGCAGAGACAGAAAGCCAAGCATCGGGAACTTCCTGCAATAAACGAGCCACCAGTGTGCCTTTACCGGCACCTGATGGCCCTGATATGACAAACAGATTTCCGTGCCTCATAAATTAGCTAAGGCGCTCCAGCAAAGCAGCACGCTGACGATCGCCGAGACCACGAAGGCGACGGCTTTCAGCAATCTGCAGCTCGCTCATAATCTTTTCGGACTTAGCCTTGCCATAGCCAGGAAGCGTTTCGATAAGAGTAGAAACCTTCATACGGCCAATGACAGGATCATCGCGCATATCGATAACTTCCTCGAGCGAAAGCTTGCCGCTCTTAAGATCTTCGCGGACCTCAGCGCGCTTAATGCGAGCTTCCTTAGCCTTTTCAAGAGCAGCCTTGCGCTCGTCGGCAGTCAAAGTTGGAATTGCCATAATCTCTCTCCTTAACAATCGTAGCCTACGAAACCAACGGGGAGCATTCGGTTTCGTAGCCAAGCACGCACTATCCCCTACTACTTAACGAACAAAGCTATTCATTGCTGTGATTAGGGAGTGTTTGCGATTAGCGTGCGCACATTCTACGATGGAAACCACCCTAATTACAAGGTCAAATCCCTTTAAAGGTGGTAAATCTACTTAGAAATGCAGATATTCTTCATTAGTGCCTTGACGTGGCAACTGTCTTATTTCAAATCCGAAACAATTGCATCGAAGGCAGCTGCTGGATCGTTAGCTTTCGTAATGGGTCGACCGATGACAATATGCGAAGCACCATTTGCAAATGCCTGGGCAGGTGTTGCAATTCGACTTTGATCGCCAGCATCTGAACCAACAGGACGAACGCCTGGAGTAACAATGTAAGCCTGTGGACCCAGAATTTCGCGCAAAGCAGCAGCTTCCTGAGGTGAAGAAACTACACCAGAAATACCCGCTTCTTTAGCAACACTAGCAAGAAGTTTCACCTGATCAGCTGGGGTACGATTGATGCCAATCTGATTCAAAGAAGCATCATCCATGCTGGTTAACACAGTAATACCAAGAGTTACGGCTGCCGAGTCATCATTGCGTTCTTTAGCTGCGGCCAAAACACCACGCTGAGCAGCTTCAAGCATAGCCTGTCCACCAAGCGTATGCATAGTAATCATATCAGCGCCAGTAAGTGCAGCACTTTTTGCTGCACCTTCAATTTGGAAAGGGATATCGTGAAGCTTTAAGTCAAGGAATACCTTAAAACCGCGCTGCTTGAAGGCGGCAACAATCGAAGGACCACACGCATAATAAAGAGTCATGCCAACTTTGACCCACTTGGCTTTTCCGCGCAAACTTTCAGCAAGCTGAACAGCTTCATCACGGCCACAGTCAAGAGCAACAATGATACGTTCTTCAGCTGGTATGTTTGAAAAAGCGTTCGACATGATATTCCCTTTCTATTTCAACGAAGCTAAAGCCTAAGTTGCAGCGTTTAATTAGCATTCCAAAGCGCCAACAAGCTCGTTGACATCACTTACGCCCTGCTGTTCACAATAATCGATAATGCCGTTAATGACATCGACTGTAGCGCCAGGATTGGTGAAATTAGCGGTACCTACAGCGACAGATGTGGCACCAGCAAGCATGAATTCAACTGCATCGGTGCCGTTTGAAATGCCGCCCATACCAAGAAGCGGAACACTTACCGCCTTATGCACTTCCCAAACCATACGAAGCGCAACAGGCTTTACAGCAGGACCAGAAAGACCACCAACTACGCGGGCGAGCTGAGGTTTGCGCCTATTAACATCGATAGCCATACCAAGCAAGGTATTAATCAATGAGAGAGCATCCGCGCCTGCATCAACAGCAGCACGAGCGATTTCAGTTACATCAGTAACATTAGGCGTTAGCTTAACAATCATTGGTTTTTTGGTAGCAGCACGACACATACCAACAACTTCACGCACGCTGGCAGGATCGGTGCCAATAGTCATACCACCCGCATCGACATTGGGACACGAAATATTAATCTCGTAAGCATCTACAAGCGTGGTATCTTCAAGTCTTTCAATGACGTTTACATACTCGTCAAAGCTGTGTCCTGAAACGTTGACGATACTGGTAGCCCCCACACTGCGTAGCCAAGGAAGATCTTCTTCAATAAGGTGCGCAACGCCAGGGTTCTGAAGACCAATGGAATTAAGCATGCCTGAAGGGGTTTCAGCAATACGGGGGCTTGCGTTGCCTTCCCATCCGTTTAAGGAAACACCCTTAGTTGTGACGGCTCCTAAAGCAGCTACGTTAACAAAGTCTGAATACTCACGGCCAGCTGCAAACGTACCCGAAGCGACCGTAACGGGGTTTTTCATAGGCAAGCCGCCAAGATTTACCGCAAGCTTTACCTTTGTTTCTTTAGGCGATACAGCCATTACCACACCACCTTTTCAGCATCAAAGATTGGGCCATCGACACACGAGCGACGCTTGCCATCAACTGTATCGACAACACAGGAAAGACAGGCGCCTACACCGCAAGCCATACGCTTTTCCATGGAAATTTGCGTAGGCACTGCAGCATCCGCACCCATAGAAGCAACAATTCGCATGAGTGGTTCAGGACCGCACACAGCTAGGAAATCATAAGGCTTACCATCTTCGCTACAGCCTTGCTTAAGACGCTCTTCAACTAGACCCGTGCAAAAGCCCGCATGACCATAGCTTCCGTCATCAGTTGCACAGAAGGGATTGCGACCCATCAGCTGCTCGTAGCGTTCACGCGTAACTAGAGTATCTTTTGTCTGAGCCCCCAGCACAACATCAAGACTGACACCCGACGATTTCAGCTGTTCTGCCAGCATGAATAAAGGTGCAGCACCTACACCGCCACCCACGAGAAGAGCATGCGTACAGTTGGTATTCCACGTATTACCAACAGGTCCAATCGTTTCAACCATGCCTGACTGAATGTGCGGCATTTGCTTAGTAACCGAGCCTACTTCCTGATACAAAATTTCAATCGTTTGCTTTTGAACATCACGCGCATAAACCGAAAATGGTCGACGCAAAACATGCGCTTCAAGATTCGGAAACTTCATGTGCACAAACTGACCAGGAAGAATGGTTTTTGCAATAGTTGGCGCTTCAAGCACCATTAAATGCAAACGTGGCCCTACCTGTTCATTTGAAAGAATACTCGCTTGTTCATCAACAAGTTGAGTCATGCTACCTCCCTGCATGTAATACCCCTGCGTGATTTTAGCAGAGGAAAACTAGCTCTTTTGAATGCCATCGGTCTCGAATACGAACTTCACGGAACCGGTAGTTCCTTCCGTAATACCATCGATATTCGAATACGATTTTGCGGCATCTGATAAAGCATTCATTCGGTCAAGCATCCCACCGTAATCATTCTTAAGCGTGTTAACCAGCTGCGATACACCCTGGTCATTAAAGGTTTGCATACCTTGGGTTAAGGTCTTCGAACCATTCGCAGCGCTTTGAATAGCCGCAACAAGCTGTGGAACACTTTCATTGATAAGCGCGGTGCCTTCGTTAAGTTTGTTTGCCAAAGCACTGAGCTGCTTAGCTGAATCGTATGCCGAATTAGCGCCAGAAGCCAATTCGGCTGCTTTGACTTTTGACTCTTCAAGGGCTTGGCTTAAATAATCAAGAATAGCCTTCGTTTTTGAAAGCTTTCCTTGGATAGAAGCAATCGTAGTTGCTGTCTTCTGACCTGTTTCAAGCGCCTGTTTAATAGAGTTGTAGTCATCAGCTGGAATAAGGCTCTTATCATTTTCAAGGACAGCCAGCGCAGCGGTGTAACCAGCTGTTTCGTCAGACAATCCAGAAAGGTCATTAATGGCATCCTGAACATCCGAAGTTGTTTGACTGACTATATCTTTAACGAGACCTATTCCACCTGAAATCTCTGTTACACCGCTACTAAGCTTACCAAGGGCGCTATCACTAGCAAGCAGTGAAAGACCTGCATTTAACGCAGAGGCACCTTCATTCATGCTTACAGCACTTGCTTCAAGCTGACTTACATTACTCGCAAGCGCCTCGAGACCCGATGTTAAGGAGCTTGAACCTCCAATAAGCTGATTCATAGCATCCGCTAATGCGCCAGCATCATCTACATTACCAAGACTTAAGCTGTCTAAACTTACATCCGAAAGAAGCCCTGCTGTAGCAATGGTCATTGTGGACTTCAGCTCGAAGTTAGTTACATCTGCTTCAACAATGAAATGATCAGGTATATCTGCACCTTCAGCCATGATGCCGAGGCTTTCCTTTAACCCGGGCATTGCATAACCAGCCACAATAACATCGTCGCCTTCGTTAATTATCTTGCCATTTTCGACAGAGACATTGGTAAACCTTTTCCCGTCAAACATGATGGCTGTAACACACGTGAAGGGCGTATATATCGTTTGATTCACCCCCTGCACGGCAGCTGAAACAGCTGAACTATTCTGAAAGTCATACCGAATTACAACATGACCTGACTTACCAGCAAGCTCTTCTGCAGCAATAGGCTGACCATCAAGCACATATAAAACCTGAAGAGAAACGGGAGGCGCAGATACTAGAACTCCCTTGTACGAAACGTTATCACCACCCGCTTCCCAAAGAAGAGAATCGCCCGAGCCGGCATGCGCCTTATCATTTGTGCTTTCAATACCACTGAGATTGGACACATCTGAAATCTTTGCTGCCCCTAGAGAATTCTTTAACTGCACTTCGACTTCAGTAGACTTTATCGACCCATCAGGAGAAGTGAAAACATAAACCGTCTCATCCTTTTCAGAAGCAACAGATTCTGCTGCATACGCATAAGGAGGCATGCAAATATAGCTGCATAACACCAATGCAAGCGTAATCAAAACAAGCGATTTATGTCCGCTAATACACTTCAATAGAACCTCACATGCAACACGCAATCGGGCGTGGCATAGTTAAAGATGAATCGGCTCGTCGGTAATTACCCCATCCTCCATTGTTGAATAACCACCAACGTAAACATCAGTTGCGCGTCCTTTAAGCTGCCAGCCAATGAAGCCTGAGTTATTAGACTTTGACTCAAAGTCATCGGTAGTTACGGTCCACTTAAGTTCAGGATCAATAACAGTAAGATCAGCACGACAACCAGGCTCTAATGCTACTCGGTCGATACCGAGAATACGACGAGGATTAATACTCATAAGCTCGATCATACGTTGCCAGCTAATCAATCCTGTGTTTACAAGCTTGTCAACAATAAGACCCACCGAAGTTTCGATACCTGTCATACCAAACGGAGCTAACTCGAATTCGCGAGCCTTTTCATGATCGGCATGAGGAGCATGGTCTGTAACAATACAATCAACCGTACCATCAATTACTGCGTCGATAACCGCCTGCGCATCATCAGCAGAACGCAGAGGCGGATTTACCTTGAAATTAGTGTTGTAATCATCGCTAATAGCTTCTTCAGTCAAGAACATGTGATGAGGTGTTACCTCACACGTAACCTTTACACCATCAGCCTTACCCCTACGAACAAGGTCAAGGCCATGAGCAGAAGAAAGATGTTGAATATGAATGGGACAACCTGTGAGCGCCGAGATTTCGATATCACGACCGATTTGGATTTCTTCGCCCGTAGCAGGCCAGCCAAGTAAACCAAGGCGAGTTGAAACAGCACCCTCGTTCATTTGACCTTTGCCAACCAAAGCTTCGTCCTGGCAGTGACTGCTGACAGCACAGCCAAACTGCACTGCATAATCCATAACACGCCTCATCATGCCCGCTGACTGAACACCACGCCCATCATCGGTAAACATAACGGCACCATGAGCAACCATGTCACCCATTTCAGATAAAGCTTCACCCTTTTCGCCAGCCGTACAAGCACCGGCAACATGAACACGACACTTCCCTACTTCGGCAGCTTTTGAGCGGACGTATTCAACGACAGAACCAGTATCGATAATTGGATTCGTATTTGGCATGCAACAAACATCAGTAAAGCCGCCATGAGCTGCCGCACGCGTACCAGTTTCAATATCTTCCTTGTATTCCTGACCAGGATCACGAAGATGGACATGCATATCTACAAGGCCAGGAACAACAATTTTGCCGCCGAGATCACGCTCGATGCCCTTTTTCATTTCAAGATCGTGACCGATTTCAACGATAACGCCATCGCGAATAAGAATTTCGCAAACCTCATCAATGCCTACCTGCGGATCAATGAGATGCGCATTTTTAAGCAGTAATGCCATCTTCGCCTCCTAAGAGAAGATACAATGCAGCCATTCGAACCAAAACTCCTGAATACACCTGATCAAGAATGACTGAGCGCGTTGGATGGTCAGCCATGAATGCATCGAGCTCAACGCCTCGATTAATGGGACCTGGATGACAAATGATGCAATCAGGCTTCATAAGCTTATCACGTTGTTCGTTTAAACCATACAGCATTGAGTACTCGCGCAAGCTTGGGAACGGAGCGCCTTCAAGACGTTCTTGCTGAATGCGGAGCATATAGACAACATCAAGTTCAGGAAGCACCTCATCGATGTTGCTAGTTACCGAATCGGCGCCAAGAGCTGCAGGAACCGGCGGCAGTAACGTTTGAGGAGCGATTAGGGTAACATTGGCACCCATAGTTTTTAGTGCTGGAACAAGCGACCCACAAACACGTGAATGATTGATATCACCAACGATGCCAACGTTCAGGCCGTCAATCTTGCCCTTTTGCTCCCTGATGGTATACAGGTCAAGAAGTGCTTGAGTTGGATGCTGATGCTTACCATCGCCTGCGTCAATTACTGAAACACCAGACTTATCTGCAACTTTACGAGGCACGCCTGCATGCTTATCACGAACTACAATCATATCGATCTTATAAGCACAAAGTGTTTCAACCGTATCGTCTAGGCTTTCACCTTTAACAACGCTGGTTGAAGAACCCCCGAAGTTTAAGGTATCGCAGCTTAAACGCTTCTCGGCAATTTCAAACGAAGAGCGCGTACGCGTCGAAGGCTCGTTGAACATATTGACAACGGTATACCCTTTTAAGACAGGCACTTTCTTAATGCGACGTTCGTTAATAGCCTTAAAACGTTCTGCTGTATCAAGAAGAAGCGTGATGTCATCGGCAGAATAGTCGCGCATATCAATAAGGTGCTTATGATTAAACGTCATAACTATTCACCGCCTAACGGAGCGCTACCAGCGCGCTTACCTGGTTCAACCTGAAGAATTTCAACTTCAGACTTTCCATCTGTTTCTTCAAGGAACAGTCGAACATTCTCATTAGCGGCCGAAGGAACATTCTTTCCAACAAAGTCGGCGCGAATTGGTAGCTGACGATGACCACGATCAACGAGAACAGCTAACTGAACAGTTTCAGGGCGACCGATATCCATCAGTGCATCAAGGGCAGCGCGAATCGTTCGACCCGTATACAAAACATCATCGACCAGGACAATATCAAGCCCGTCGATATCAAACAGAATATCAGTTGAATGAACCTCGGGAGAAACGTAGCTAGCAAAATCATCGCGATAGAAACTGATATCAAGGCGTCCAAGAGGAACGCGAACACCTTCTATTTCTTCTATCTTTTCTACAAGGCGTTTCGCAAGAAGATCGCCACGAGTAACAATGCCAACTATGGCTATGTTCTTCGCACCTTTGTTCTTCTCGAGAATTTGGTGGGCTATACGCGTAAGCGAGCGTTCAATGCCGTCGCCATCCATAACAATGGACTTTACGCGCCCCTTTTGTGCTGTATCTGACATACACACTCCTGTCTGCGCCTAAGCGCCGTGTATGTACAGATCGACCTGCGACATATAGTGTTCCTTGCCGGTCTCTCTGTACCGCCTTAAAGGACAGCCTGCATGATACTCCATTCACGAGCGTATAATCACCTCATGAAAAAAATTTTCCTAGGAACCCTTATTACGTTATTGTGCGCATGCGCCGTGCTTGGTATATGTGCCTGCGACAGCACGGGTTTAACAAGCAGCGAATCTTATGCTGACTCACACTTAACGGGCGGCTCATACAATCCGCCGAATATCACGGTTGAGAAAAAGGGTGAATATTCCGATAAAGATCATGTAGCTTTGTACGTACATACCTATGGACGCGTCCCCTCGAATTATGTAACGAAAACAAAAGCTCGCAAGGCTGGCTGGGATAACTCTAAAGGCAATCTTTGGGATGTATTGCCCGGCAAAAGCATTGGCGGCGGCGGTTTCTACAACGATGATGGAATGATGCCAGATGCCCCCGGACGCGAATGGTATGAATGTGATATCGACTATAATGGCGGCTTCCGAAATGCTAAGCGCCTTATTTATTCAAACGACGGACTTATCTACTACACTGATGACCATTACAAAACATTTCAGCGTTTGTATTAGCAGGCGCTAAATCGTAGTAATTACCTTTAACTTGGATTGGAGCCTTTCATGGCAGACATAAAAGAAGTACGTATTATTGGCCCGCGCTGTTCATCACAAGAAACACTGCATGCTTTCATAGCTAAAAAGCTTGGATTTCCTGAATACTATGGATCCAACCTTTCAGCCCTTGCGGATTGCTTGTCCGAATTAGCAGAACCAGCCCGTATTACCATTGCTATTCATGAACACGATGTTGAACCAGGTATGCAGGCATATATGCTGCGTTTTGTCCAAGTATGTGCAAGAGAGGCCCTCGTAAACGAGAACCTCTCGCTTGTCATTGAACACTAGTAAGGTTGGATGGAAAAACGGAACGAGGTAAGGTAAAGCCAAAGGAGCCGAGAAATCCACTGCCCCGCCAGTTTAGGCGGGGCAGTTAGTTCGAGGCGGCGACACGGCGCAAGCGCCTGCGAGTGAAGTTTTGCCATCCAACCTTATGCAGTTCTAAGCATTCATGCCAAGTTGCAAGGCCTGCAGATTCTTTTCGATAAGTTCAGCCTTACGAGGCGGAACAGCCTTTCGAATGGCTGCTTCTATTGTTTCGACAGAACAGAAGTTAGTTTCCTTGAGCAATTTACCAACAAGCACGATATTGGCAAGACCCTTTAAACCAGCTTCTTCAGCCATGTTGGTTGCCTCAAGTGCAAAGACCTCAACATCATTGCGTTCAGGAAGACGATTTACCAGCGACGTATCAACAAAGATACGACCACCAGATGTAACATCGTTTTCAAACTTAAGAAGCGAAGGCTGATTCATGGCGATAAGGTTGTTTGGATCCAAGATGAGCGGACTGCCAATAGGTTCATCCGACATTGTGACC
>JAZQRZ010000061.1:0-23343 GCA_045629845.1 Eggerthellaceae bacterium
TGGGTTTTTCGATTGAACCAGAAACCAAACAAGCTATGTTGGCGCATAAAATGCGTATGACTCGCGTTTCATCTGAACGCATCACGCATGAACTGACCGCCATGCTTATGGGTGACTATGTACACGACGCACTAATGGAATGTGTCGATATATTGGGAGCCGTGCTTCCTGAACTGGTTGCAATGAAAGGCTTCGAACAGCATACGCCCTACCATATATATGATGTATGGGAACACACCGCCTGGGTGGTCCAGTACGCACCTTGCACCCCACTTGCACGATGGACAGCCCTGCTGCACGACAGCGGCAAACCAGGAGCCTTCTTTATGAAAGGCGAAGTTGGTCACTTCTACGGACACGCAATACTAAGTGTTGAACTTGCGCGCGGAATACTAACGCGCTTAACGTTTTCGCCTTCCTTTGTATCTAATGTGCTAACGCTTGTGCGCCTACATGATCGCCAGATTGCTCCTACGACAAAATCAGTCAAACGTACGCTTGCCAATCTTGATGGCAACGTTGAATTGTTCCGCACACTACTTGGCATCAAGCGCGCGGATTCAAAATCTCAATCATCATTAAGCGAGCCACGTCTTCAGTTGGCCGATGAGCTGGAAGACATTCTTGAACAGATTCTTGCTTCTAAGGATGCCTTCACCTTAAAGCAGCTTGCTATTGGCGGAAATGACGTTATGAGTCTGGGTATACCTGCAGGCCCCACCGTTGGCGAAGCACTTAAACGAGCCCTGGAAGCTGTTATTGATGAGCAGGTTCCGAACAATCGTGATGCTCTTCTTTCTTTTCTTCTTTCCTGCGAACAAGAACGATAAGCAGAATCCAAAGCACTATACCCGCAAAACAAAGCGCCAAGATAAACTGCCAGAAGTCTGGTGCATTAAGCGCATAAACTCGCGAGTCTTCCTGAACTTCGGGAGCATAATCGATGCGACTAGCATGAACAAACAGACGTCGAGCAGTTGTACCAATTGGTCGACACGTTAGCAGCGTTAATTCGTCACTGCCTTCGCGAATGCGCATGTTCGACATGTCATCTGGATTAGTTTGCTCCCACCCCGTCACCTCATAGGCATACGGACGACCTAAGGTCCAAAGCACCACTACATCGCCAACCTTAAGCAGGTCAAGCTTATTGAAAGCCATCGAAGTCCCCGCATGCGAACCTGAATGCGCCGTAATTACTGTATTGCAAGAAGCACCACCAACAGGCAATGAAGTACCTCGCATGTGTTCAGCGCCATCGGCAGAAACTTCGGCACTACCATCATCGGCGTACACTGGCAGCGTAATATCAACTGCCGGTATCTCGAGCCAACAGATGATATCTGATCCGTTGTAGCGCAGCTCTTGGTCATAAGCCAAAGGAAGATTATCGGTTGCATCAGGAGAAGCCTGGCCAGGAAGCGCTGTGTTATAAGCCTCGGCCTCAGCAATAAGTGAATCAACCGCTTCTTGATCATAGCCTTCCGCACGTGCGCGTTCAGCGGTGAACTGCTGATAGGCACGATTCGCTTCCCACTGAGATGATAAGAACGGATACATTGCAACCGTTAAAGCAGCAGATACAAAGAGCAGCCCCACTACTATAAAGACAGTTGAAAGAATCTTGTTCTTCGGGGCGGCGTTCGGCTTTTTTGCGCCACCCCTTACCTTAGTAGATATGTCACTTTGAGCAGTATTCACGATTAACTCTTACTGTTGATTCTTTTCTCGTTGTTTACGTTTCATTCCAGCAACTACCCCTGCAAGACCACCGCTACCAAGAAGTACAGCTAATGCGTACACGCCAGCATTGCCCTTAAGACCGGTGTATGGCATAACCAATTCACGCTCATACGCAACTTGAACATTTGCCAAGCCGCTCGACACATTTACGTTCATCAACTTGGTTTCTGCTTCACCTTCAAAGGAAGCCTTTTCGCCACCCGAAACAACCGCCCCAAAATCACGAACTCGCGCCGTCTTCTGATTGAGGTTTGTTGAAATAGTCAGCACGGTATCTGCGGCAAAGCCGGAATAACCATCAGGAACCGTATTCTGATGAATAAGGTATTCACCTTCATCGAGACCCTTCACATTAAGCTGTCCGTTTGCATCGGTCATGAATTCATAGGGCCTTATTCCAAGCGAGCCATCAGCCTGGACATAGTAGGTATTATCAGCAGGTTCCATATTGGTTTTGGCTTGGATGTAAAAACCTGCACCTTCAAGCGGACGTTGGTTGGCTTTGTCAACAGCGCTAATCTGTGCCTGGTAGGTCGTATTGTTGACGCTATGAACCCTGGTATTATCCCTTTTCAGCGTAATAGGATTGGCGGTATACGTTCGAACGAGCGATATTTCTTGCGCGTTGCCACAACCTGCAAGGGCGTTTTCGTTCAGATGCGCCTGAAATCCAACGACGAACATAGTAGGTTTTAAGCTTGGGTATTCATCGCTGTATGACGCGCAGAGGGCATTTATATCGGCAATATCAATGACAAGCGTATTCCCCTGAACTGACAAATCAATTGCTTCATTACCTGTTACATCAATTGTGGTAACTACCGAATTGCCATCGACCACATACCACCCAGTCATCTGCAGGGAAAAATCATCAGGATTAATCCGCGCTGCATCAGCCCCTGTCTTGGTGGTTATACCATCAGGAAAGGTGAAGGTATACGTATCGTTGTATCTTGAAAACGTCTGAATATTTCCTGGATACAAAGCAGTAAGACCATATGAAAGATCTTGACCGATGCTTGAGTCAGCAATGCTTCCGCGTACTAAGTTTCTGTCTTCCCAAACACCAAATGTCATTTCCATTTGGTCTTCTTTGACCTGAAGCTCTGTCAGAGAGCCACCCATAGGGACCCACATAGGAGCCGTACCATATTCCTGCTTACCATTTTCCGTTTGAATTGCTGAGTCTTCGGTAATGACAAGGTAGTAACCTTCGGTTCCACCCGAAAGCTGATACTGCTTCTTCGCAACAAAGCTTGACGACAGATAGGGCACTTCGGGGTCGGCGCTTTCGATTGCCTTTGCAAGACGATCAGCAAAACCATCACCCTTCTTTGCACTGCCATTTTTTCCGTTATACGTAGTCCATTTAGCAGCGTCATCATCATTGGCAATCATGTATGCAATAAACTCTGCGGCATTTTGTGCGTTGTCATGAGCGTCTTGCTGCGTTCGATTGGTAGAACTAAGCCAGGTAGCATAGCTTTCAGAATCAGCTAATGAATCAAAGAAGGCAAGCGTTGCTGTCTTTGCATTTTCTGATGCCCACTTAATGTGACTAGCCTGATCGCGTTCGTCGATTTCAGCATCAAAGATCTTGTACGCACGGTACACCATGCTGCTTCCGCCATTCGACAAGTGCTGAGTAATCATGATGCTTGTCGTTTCGTATTCGAAATCGTCCTCTGCAAAGGCACAAAACGGCGCAATCACAGTACTTGCTGCTAAAACAAGCGATAAACCAAAAGGAACTACGAACCGAAGTGTTCGCTCCTTTGCAGTAGGTAAGCTAATAGTATTGCGGATATGCCACATTCACTTCTCCTTTCCCAGGCAATGCCTGATCACGCGAACAACCCTGCGTTGTTCACTGGATACAGGTCGCAAGACCTGACGCAGCCAATCGTGCGTAAGGAGGAATTATCCGGGCCGCATATTTCTAGGGAAACGAAAACTGAATACAGAAAAGCCGTGCGCTATACAACGGAATAACTCGCGATTAGCAACTGCACAACCACGTTTTGTCGGAAGGTTTTCAGATGATTATCGTAAGAAGGTAACAATCAACGATTTATTGTTCGCTGCAAAGACCCGCAAGACCAAGAAAACGGCAGACCTCATCCGAATGATTGGCTGAGAATAATTCAGCTGAAGATACAATCGTACGCAAGCGACCATCAAGAATAATGCCGATACGATCAGCAAGTGTTTGTGCCTCGTTGAAATCATGCGTTACGAAAACAATCGTACAATCGAATCGCTCATGCACATCTCGCATCATGCTATACATTTGCTGCTTTGTTGTAGGGTCAAGTGCCGAGAACGGCTCGTCAAGAATAAGGATTTCAGGTTCAAGAACAAGTGCACGAGCTAGCGCAGTGCGCTGTGATTCACCGCCAGATATAACACCAGGATGACGTTCGGCAATGTGTTCAATGCCAAACAAAGCGAGCATTTCATTCACGCGTGCATCGATTTCCGCATGCGGAACCTTTGCACGCTTAAGACCATAAGCAATATTGTTACGAACAGTCAGATGCGGAAACAGAGCGTAGTCCTGATACAAGATCCCCATGTGGCGCTGTTGAATAGGCAAGGTTTCAACATCCTTACCGTCAAGCAAGATTAAGCCTTCATTGATAGGATAGGCCCCCGCGATTGATTCCATCAGCACGGTCTTTCCTGAGCCAGTTGAACCAAGAATCGCGAAGACTTCACGTGGACAAATAGACAACTCATCCACTTCAAGCGTAAACTCGCCTCGAGTCACGCGTAGATTGTGCACTTCAATCGAACCAGCCATCATTCGCCTTCCTTTTTGTATGGCTTGCGCTTGAAGCTAATTCGACGTCGCCCATCCACGCGACCTTCACCAACGGGCTTACTAAGTACTTCGGCAATGATGAGCGTTACTGCGGAAACAATAAGCATAATCATGGCAGTAGCCATAGCTGTGTCATTGTTCCCTGTTGAAATGGAAAGATACACACTGCCTGGCAACGTTTCGGTACGCATGCGAGTCACGCCAACAAGCATGAGTGTTGCACCGAATTCACCCATACCGCGAGCCCATGTAAGCACGAAGGTGCTGATAATTGCATTGCGACATATCGGCAGAATAATGGTCCGAAATGTTTCGAACGACGATGCACCAAGTGTTTTGGCAACAAATTCCAACCGAGGATTAATATCGCCAAAAGCTGTACGAATCATACGAATCGAAAATGGCAAATTCACAATTAGTTGCGCAAACACAATACCTGTCGGCTGAAATACCACCGCAAAACCGATGTCACGCAAAGCCTTTCCAGCAGGCGACGAAAACATAAGCAGCAGCGCAAAACCTAGAAGAATATAAGGCAACGACATCGTAAGCTGCATAAGCGTTTCTGCTGCGCGTTTCATAGGCATATTTGTCCGCGTAAAAGCGTACGCAGTCGGCAACGCCAACAGCAAACAAAGTGTGGTGGAGATAGTTGAAGTTATCACGCTCATACGCAACGAAAACAGCACTTCCTCGGAAGTAACCGCTTCGGTGAGATGCGTAAGACCGCCCGCAATAATAGTAAGAACCGCAGTGCCAATAAACAATAACGGCACACAGGCAATAGCAATGCAAACAAGCGGAAATATATCCCGCTTGCGGCCACTATGGATCTTAGTCTTTTTAATCGGCCACGTGCTCATAGAAAACGGGCCGGTCGCAGCCAAAGGGAAAAGCTGCGACCGGTAAAGAGAAGGGAATTACACAAGTTCGTAGCCGTATTTCTGCCAGATATCCTGAGCAGTTTTCGATTCAAGGAAGTCCATGAATTCGTTTGCCGCTTCGGCATCTGCCACACAGGTCAGCAAAGCAGCAGGAACAGTCTTTATATACTTATTCAAATCGGATGTTTCAAGAACCTTTGCACCATCGGCCTTGACGTTTTCTTTCCACACGATGCCTGCATCGCCTTCGCCATTGGCAAGAGCGGTAGCAATCTGCGGGGCGGTCGTAGTTGTTGTAATAGCGCCCTTAGCCTGTAGGCCTTCCCAAACGCCAGCATCGGTTAATGCCTTTTTAGCAATCTTGCCAATAGGAGTCGACTCGGGGTCGCCAATCAACAGCGTATCGCAATTAGCTAGATCGGCTAGGCTAGCGATGTTTTTCGGATTAGCAGTAGGAACAGAAATAACAGGAATGTGCTTGACCAAGTCTTCACTCTGCTGAACGTACTTTTCAACAGGTTTCAGCTCGTCTGCAGAACCAGCAATAAAGAAATCACCCTGTTCGGTCGTCTGAATTTGCGTTTGAATCTGGGCTGCATTCGCAAACGTAATGTTCATTTCGCAGCCAGTTTCAGCCTTAAATGCATCGGCAATCTCTTGGAACGGATTGGTCATGCCAGCACCACAATAAATATTGAGAGTCTTGCCCTTAAGTGATACAGCGCTTCCTGAACTTGCAGAAGCGCTAGCGCTAGAAGCACCTGCAGAACTGGATACCGCACTACTTGCAGCCGACGAAGAAGCAGAACCAGAACAGCTAGCAAGAAGGCCAGCGCCAGCAAAAGCAGCACCCGCTAAACCTGTTAGCTTAAGCGCATCGCGACGAGAGTACGCACGCTTATAAAGCACGTCTTTCATGAAAACCTCTTTCCCCTGGAACGTCCC
Source organism: Eggerthellaceae bacterium (assembly GCA_045629845.1). Classification (GTDB taxonomy): domain Bacteria; phylum Actinomycetota; class Coriobacteriia; order Coriobacteriales; family Eggerthellaceae; genus UBA9715. The sequence goes on from JAZQRZ010000061.1 coordinate 6,397, forward strand.
CGATTATCCCGCTCCGTAACTATTCATCATCTGAAAGAATTTCGGGTAAGGATAGATTAGATTTGCATTTTACGCTTTTCAACCAAGTATATTACTAGGATTAGAATAATTATGAATGAGAATAAGTAGTGACAGCTACAGACTGCTAAAAGGCTTCTGAAATGGTTCTGCTAGTAACGCCCGACGCTGGTAATCACATTGTTGAAGAACTCGTCAACCACATGGTTGAACACATCTGGATTTTCAGCAGCCACGAAATGGCTCCCCTCAATAAACGAAAGCGTTGCGCTAGGAATGCTACTAGCAATGAGTCGTGTGTGATTCTCTTCAATCATGTCATCCGTTCCTGCCACAACAAGAACTGGCATTTTCAGGCCAGATAAACTGGATGGCTCTATAGCTGGCTCATCAATCATCAGGCGCAGCAATTCAAGCTGCCGCTTGTCGTTAGCAGCAAGCGCTTCTTGGTATTCCTTCTCAATTTCCAAGCGGGTTTGCTCGGTCAGCCCCATCGGAAACAAATTCCCGCCATTCAGCACAAGAGCACTGACGCGCGAAGGGTGCGCCAAAGCAAAAAGCAAGGCGATATTTGCACCATCAGAAAAGCCCAGGATATGCGCCGAGGCGATGGCGAGATCATTCATGAAGCCTTCGAGATCGCTTACAAATTGACTGAGGGTCATCGAGGCGGTTCCGCGCGGGCTTTTCCCATGCCCGCGCGTATCAACCGCTATCACTCGATAGTTCTTTTGAAAGAATGGGATTTGATTCTTAAAGTACGAGCCATCTTCACCATTGCCATGTAGAAGTATCAACGGCTTCCCAGAACCATGCTCTGTATAAAAGAGCTTAGTATTCATAGTGGCCAAAGCCTATGGATAGAAGACAGCACCATAAGAAAGAAACCGCGCTATTAGTCGTCAATCTCTGAATGAGAAGTCAGAATTGCGCCCGTAGTTGGATCAATGTCGTAGTCGTATTCCCAACCACCGGCCTTGAATTCAACATCGTAGTGGACAACTGCGTCATCAAGATCAAGCTCAACCTTCATCTTTGTGCAGTTAGCTTCGGCTACGCCGGCATCAGCCAAAGCAGCGGCCTTCGCAGCTTCTTCGCCGATATAGGAAGCAATAGTAGATGCGGCGGCAGAAGATGCAGGTGCTGCACTAGCACTACTAGCAGGAGCAGCACTACTTGCTGCTGCGGCACTACTGGCTGCTGCAGCGCTGCTTGCTGCTGCGGCACTACTTGCAGCAGAAGCTGACGTACTACTAGCTGCAGAAGGCTGCGAACCACCGCAACCCACCAAAGCCAGCAGAGCAACTACCGCGCCAGTTACTACCACTAACACTAGTTTTTTACTCGACATGCCTAACCCCTTCCCTTATTACTATCCCTTACCGAACAAGCACAAGTATCCTTACTGACCTTGCGCTTTTAACCTGGCTTCTAGACCGAAACAATACTCGTTCATTTTACTCAACAATTACAACTCTTTCGTTGCCGCTGGTTAACAAAAAGTAAAACCCCGCCCATTAAAGTGGACAGGGTTTTATAACCTTAGCTTTTAGTAATTCAGTTGCCCTAAGAGTCAGAGAGCGCAGAAGGTATATCGGTGCGGAAATACGGACTACCTGCCGCAGCAAGCATATCTAGAGCAGAATCATCAAGCTCGGAGTACTCTTCTTGGCCGAGCACGGAAAGACAACGCTGCAGGAGTTCTTCCTTATAAGCTTCATCTTCCTTAGCCCACGACTTTAGTACACGCGTAATCTCAGCCTCGTCCATGCTCGCCTCCTTTCTGCTTCATCTTTCTTTAATTCTATACAAGTACTTTAGACAATTTGTCCCAAGATAGGGGAAAAATGCGCCCATGAGAGCAAGAATCAAGACATTCCATAGGATTTTTGCTCTTGCTTCAAAAGCTGATTGTTATTTCTTAAAGACAAATATGTGCGACCACCATTATAGGCAGCTACTGGGGATTTATGGTAAGCGCCGCATCACGCATCTTTGCAAGAGCGCGCTGCACCCTTGTTGCTACGGTAGAAGGATTCATGTTAAGCCTGCGAGCAATATCAGCATTCGTGCTGTCTTCGCAAAACTTCATGAATACAATTTCGCGATCATCTTCATCAAGAACTGCAAGTAATCGACGTGCCAAATCGGCATCAGCTACAGCCTGAGCATGATCGGCTTCAGTAGCAAATGTTGATTCTGGAACAGATTCGATAGGAGCATGCTCTTTGTTTTTACGATGATAGTCGATAATGCAATTTCGAGCGATTGCGTTAACCCAGGTAGAAAACTTAGCCTTAGATGAATCGAAACTATCAAAGAAACGAGCTGCACGCAAAAAAGCATCCGCTGTAATATCGCGCGCAATTTCTTCGTCACGTAAACGGAATAGCACGCTGCCATATACCGAGTCGTAGCTTTCGCGGTAAAGACGTTCGAATTCGGCGGCACGAGCATCTTCACTAACCGAGCGCTGACCATTAAGGCCCCCTGGGAAGGCCTTAATTTCATTTCTCTCGGTTGTACCTGCCATACCGTCCTGTCTTGCACTACGTGATTTGAATATGGTAACTCAACGAACGCAACAAATGTGCAACCTTAAAAGAAGTTTACAGTTTACAGAACCAAAAGAAACATAACAGCAAATGCAAGAGCGCCTCTTTCCCATTATGCAAACTACCATAGGATGAAAAGCGATACGAACAGCAATAATGCAGGTATATAGCCAGAATAACGGCTTCTTAACGTTACATTAAAACGCATTCATTTCTTGTAGAGTATGAGCGGCGCGATAATCAGGTAATTCGTATTATCAGCGCAAGGAAAAGGGAGAAGAAGAAAGGAGTCAGTATGAGAGCCATTGGAAAGATTGCCACATTAGCAATGATGCTATCATTGACGCTTGTGTTGACTGCATGCGGCGGCAATGCATCATCAAGCGCTGCTTCTGCCAGTGCTAGCGCCTCGGCAACATCAAGTAGCACAGCGGCATCCAGTGCAAGCACCTCTGCCAGCAGCGCCACATCCTCGAGCGCTGCTACAGCCGACACCTATGAAAATGAATTCTTTGGTATTGCATTCAACCTGCCTAAGGGCTGGTCATTCACTGACACAAAAACACTTCAAGGTATTAATAGCGTTATTGCTACTGCATCTCAGAATGCTGAACTTGACATGGTTGCCATGAATGCTGACCAAAGCCAGATTGTCATTGTTAGCATCGAAGCTCCCGACAGCGCCAATGCTGGCATGACCGCCGAAAAGTACTTGGAAGCCCAAAACGAACAGGTAAAGTCTGCTCTTGATGGTAACTATACTTACTCGACCGTCAGCGCAACTATCACATTCGAAGGTATTTCCCGTGAGCTTCCGGCATCCATCACGACCTTGAACGTGAATGGTATCCAGCTTTGCATCTGTCAGGCAGTTGCTGAAAAGGATGGCTATTTCTTTAATGCGATCGCCATGGGCGCAAACCAGGATGAAGTTTCAAGCGCATTTGAAAACTTCAAAGCAGCTGTGTAGCAAATCCTTCTGCTCTACTTATTAGCGCAAACAACAAAACAAACAACAGCAAAGTCGTAAGATTGGCGCCAACCCTAGGGTTGGCGCCAATTATTATGCCCAATCTCTACGCAGCAATAGACCAACCTTCAGCTTGGGCACGTGTTTCAACAAAACGACGATAGGTTCCTTCCTGCGCCATCAACTGCTCATGTGTTCCCTTTTGGATAATGGAACCGTCTTCCACAACAAGTATTTGGTCTGCATGTTCGATAGTGGCCAAACGATGTGCAATAACTACAACAGTTTTTCCTCGAGTAAGTTCGGTCAAAGCTTGCTGAATAAGTTGCTCGTTTTCGGGATCAATCGAGGCAGTTGCTTCGTCAAGAATGACAATCGGCGCATTCTTCAACAAAGCACGAGCAATTGAAATACGCTGACGCTCGCCACCAGAAAGGTTTAACCCGCCCATTTTTACTGGAGTGTCATACCCTTTCGGCAGCTTCATAATGAAGTCATGACACTGTGCTCGCTTTGCTGCCTGAATTACCATTTCACGCGTTGCACCCTGACAACCGAAGGCAATATTTGCCTCGATGGTATCGTCAAACAAATACACATCTTGAAACACCATCGAAAAGTTGCGCAGCAAGCTATCCACGGTAAACTCGCGAACGTCATGACCACCAACGCACACCGTTCCAGCATCTACGTCATAAAAACGAGCCATAAGACTAGAAAGCGTTGTCTTTCCTGACCCCGATGGACCAACAAGAGCCGTCGTAGTGCCTTGGGGAATTTCAAATGTTGTATCGTGAATAACTTCACGCCCATCGTACGAGAAACTAACGCCATCAAATGCTATATCGAAGCAGCTTAGCTGAACGTCAGCACCATCCTCATCGATAAACTCTGCATCTTCAATAGCTTGAATACGATCAAGAGAATCATTAAGGTCGGCAAACATATGAGCAGCATCAGACAACTTGACAATAGGCGTAAACAGTGTCGTGGAAAGCATAACGATGCCCACAAACATCCACATCTCTAGTTGACCACTCAAAAGAGCCCAGCATGCAACTGCTGGCAATATTACAGATGCCACCGTAAGGATTGACCTATGCGCTGTTGCGGGCATCGTGAAGCCATATTCAATAGCGATGCGCGCCTTTTTTAGTTCTTCGTTCGCATTGCGATAGGGAGCCAACCCTTGGCTTGTTGCTCCATACGACTTAATCGTGCCAAGACCCTCGTACAAGCCAATAACCGCACCAGAAAGATGCTCGGTTGCTACATGCGCGGCAGGAGTAAGTCGAATAGCATTACGATTGATTGCAGACAACGTTAACGTGACCAGAGCTACAGCAGCAATAGAAACAACCCCCGCAAGCGGGCAAACAGCAAGAAGCCATACCGTAATAAGAGCAGCTGCGATATAGCCACCAAGCGCCGCATCAATCTGACGAACCGCCTCTAATTCAACTACGTTGAGATTTGTGGTAACAGTCGAAAGAATGTCTCCTGTCTTTACTTTTTGGAAATAACCCAATGAAACACGTTTCAGTACATCTCCGACGCTAAGCCGCGTTGCTGCACCTTGCTCGTAACCGACGCTTTCTTGGAACGTGTCCTTGATATATCGAGCGATTGCCCTTACCAACATGCATGCCCCAATAATGCCGAGAGAAGCCCATGCAACATTGGGATCAAGCACAGATTGCCCCCGCGCATCATCAATAATCAAACCCAACACCCACGCTGCTACGAATATAGGCATACACGTAGCTGCCGCGATGAAAATCTCGATAATAAAGCCTGCGATTACTCGACCCTTAAGGTCGCCTACCCATGCAAGAATCCTTTTGAAGACAGCAATCATTACGCATCGCCCCCTTCCCTATCATTCGATATTCGTGCAGCAGGGTGATTATCTGGGTCACCTGACCCAGCAGCCCAGGCAGCTGCTCCAATATGCGCCTGCCACATATCTCGATACAGCGCGCACGTTTCGAGAAGTTGTGAATGCGTACCCTGAGCGACAATACGCCCCGCATCCACCACGCAAATGACATCTGCTTGTACAATCGTCGAAAGACGGTGAGCAATAACGAGAAGCGTTTTACCCTTCGAAAGAGTTGCGACTGAAGCCTGAATACGAGCTTCGTTTTCTGGGTCCGCAAAAGCAGTAGCCTCATCAAAGACAATGATGGGAGCATCTTTTAGAATCGCTCGAGCAATACAGATGCGCTGCCGCTCGCCACCAGAAAGGGCGCGACCCGCTTCACCGGCGGGCGTATCCCAGCCCTTTGGAAGTCGCTCAACAAACTCTTCGCAGCTTGCCGCCGCAGCAGCAGCCCGCATCTCTTCCTCGGATGCATCAGGCTTGCCCAGCAACACGTTATCGCGCAAGGTGCCATCAAGTAAGTAATCACCCTGCGACACATAACTCACAAGATTTGAAAGTTGAGAAAGAGGCATATCGCATACATCGACGCCACCAATCGAAATACTACCAGCATCAACATCCCAATGGCGCGCCACTAATCGCGCAAGGGTTGATTTGCCAGACCCCGAAGGCCCAACAAGCGCAACAAACGAACCTGTTGGGATATCAAGCGAAACGTTATGAATCACTTCGACACCTTCATCATACGAGAAGCAGACATCATTCAGGCGTATGGTAGAGCCTGCTACTTCCGCCTCTTCAGCTTGCTGCGCCAACTCGGGAAGATTCAGAAAGTCTTTTGCATCGGCGATAGCAAACGCAACCAGATTCATCTCATTAAAAGACATTCCCAGATACATAGCAGGCGCAACAATTGCAAGCGCAAGAATGCATACAAGTCCGAATTCACCAGGAGTAATTGACCCCTGCAGATATAAAAGAACACCAACGGGAACAACACCAAACAAGGTGGTAGGCAAGATGGAAAATGCGGTAGCCGTGGCCACACGCGCCATCTTCATCCATTCCTTCGTATAGCTCATGAAATCCTGGACCGCATCGGCAAACTTGCGATACGAACTTGTTGCCTGGTTAAATGCCTTAACGACACGAATTCCCTCGATGTATTCCACCACTACCGAATTCACGCGGTCTTGTTTGGCCAGATAGCCACCATACATCTTGTAATAACCCCCAGAGCCGATTGCCATGATGATAAGGCCTATTGGTAGCGTAGCTAGACAAGCAAGAGCAAGCCGCCAATCGATGACAATAATCCAGACAGCAATAGCGACAACTAAAAGCATGTTTGCCGATAGCTCGGGAATCATATGCGCAAGCGGTACTTCGATTTGTTCGATGCGATCTACGACAACATTTTTCAACGCACCTATCGATTTCGCCTGAGCAGTCCCCAGTGAAGCACCTGTTAAACGCTGAGCAATACCTTCACGCAAATCAGCCAATATCGTATAGGCCGAAATGTGAGAATTGATGGTTGAAACCGCGAAAAATAACTGTTTGGCAATATAAGCAACCGCTGACACAAGCGTCCAGAACAGCACCGCATCCCATGAAACAACACCATCCACTGGTGTTGCCACCGCATCAATAATGCGATAAGCACCATAAAACGGCACAAGCCCCGAAAACACGCTGAGTATTGATAATACTTCGGCAACCGCCATGCGGCCACGACATCGCGAAGCGAATGACAGCAGTGTCTTTAGCCAGCCTTTCGTATCCTTCTTCTGACGAACGTCTTCTTTTGGAGTAGCGAGCTCCTGTTCGCCATCAATCACGCAATTTCGTTGCATTACTGCTTCCATAGTTCTCACCCACCATTTCTTAAAGACAGGATTTATGGCGGTTGTTTGACTGCGTCCATTCCGACGTAGCTCTGTCCCGCCCGCTTTCCATACAGACTCGTAATCGCCCGTTAGGATTCCACGGTGTATGGCGATACGACGAAGGAGTCACGCCCATCACTGACTTAAAAGCAGCTGTAAACTTTGATGGACTTTCATAACCCACAGAAGCACCAATATCAGCAACTGAACGATTGGTATTGCGCAGCATTTCTGCCGCGCGATCCATTCGATACGCGCGCAAATAACTGTAGGGAGGTTTTCCAAACACACCCTTAAAGCACGTTTTAAACGTAGTCACAGGCAGGTCAACTTGATCTGCAAGTTGCTCCACAGTATAAGAACGCATAATGTCACTTGTCATAAGAGCATGAGCGCGCTTGACTTTTTCAACCTGGGCCTGATGAAAATACTCGAGCTCTTGATTGTCGGAACAATATTCAAGCTGATCTAAAATGACGAGTGTATTTAAAGCCGCGGCCTGAGCATACGTTCTAATCTTTTGTGGCTCTACATTGTAAAGAGCACCAAAGATTCGCTCACCTTCGGCAAAACCATGAAGCACGTATGGGACATTTCTGCGGCAGAACTTTTCACGCAAAGCAGTTACGTCGATAGAGAAACCACCGAAAACAGCCGCCAACGCATCCTGGCAAACATCAATATCGAAGCCAAGCGAAATGCCCTGGTAATGACCAGTGGGAAATACATAGATTCCTGCATGCTGCTCGAAGTCGGCAATTTTGAAATCACCCTGAGACGTATAGGCAAACGAACCTCCTGGCAATGCCTGTTCCATACGGCCAGATTTGCAATAGTGGACCGAAAGATGTTTTCCGTTCGAAGAAAATCCCGAAGAACAGTACGCCATGTTGAAGTCATTAAAGGCGAGCGCTACACCTGGCATGACATCAACAAGGCGCATGCTGCCTTCGCCTGTTTCATTGGAAACATGAATAACACGTTCGCTCCCAACCACCTGAACCGAAAAATCAACCTGAGAATCTAGAGCACGAAAAGCTTTCTCTAAAGTGCCCGCGTCATATTGCTTGTTACTAAACAATGCTTCACGCAGCATGGTTTCATAGTTTTCCATTCGTCTTCTCCTGCGGCTTAAGCTCATAAATACGATTGCAGCAACATGAAATAAACTCGGCGTCATGAGAGACAACGATGATGCAAACCCCCTGGTCAGCAAGACGTTTCAAAAGATTAGAAGTGTCGACCATATGACGATAGTCAAGTCCACTCGTGGGTTCATCGAACAGCGCGATAGGTCGCCCCGAAAGCATGGCTACCGCCACGGAAAGACGCTGCTTTTGTCCTCCAGAAAGTGAATGAGGATGACGCTGTTCCAAGCCTTCAAGATCAAGCAAACGAAGCGTTTCAGCAATACGATTTTTATCAGCACACACTGATTCGCATTCATTCCAAACACTATCGCCAAACAGCTGGTGATTAACGTCTTGCATAACCATGGAACACACGCGCCGGCGATTCCTGCGCGTAAGTGGAGCTGCATCAAGAAAAACTGTGCCCTGCGTCTTCTTTTCTAGCCCCGCAAGCCCACGAAGCAGCGATGTCTTCCCCGCCCCGTTAGCGCCAACAATGCCAACTATCTCGCCTGGAGCAACGTCAAACGACAAAGGCTTTGATATCGCTTCTTGCTGACGCATCGTCACAAACCCTCGGACTGATAACCCCTGAGTAAGAGGCTTATCAGTGACTGCAAGTGATGCTGCAATAGAAAGCCGCGGTTCCTGAGAAGGATCAGTTATCCGCAAGCCCAAACTTTCACGCTCTTTTTCATCAAGTGCAGCCAACTCGGCCGCTGTCATCGAGCGTACTACTTTGCCATCCTGCAGAAGCAAAGCTCGATTCAAAAGATCACTCAGGAAAGCAAGCCGATGTTCGGCAATGAGAACTGCTTTTCCTTCTGCTAACACCTGAGCAATCTGATCGTGCAGCACCTTAATTGCTGCTGCATCAAGATTAGCCGTAGGCTCATCAAGCACGTACACATCAGGGTTAGCAACGGCAACCGAAGCAAACACAAGCGCTTGCTTTTCTCCGCCACTCATCTTGGAAACGTCTCTACCAAGCAAATGCTCGATACCCATTTCAGCAACAACCTGAGCGCGACGATCCTCGATAAAGCTAACATCTGCCCCCGCATTTTCAAGTCCAAATGCAAGTTCATCATCGGAGGTCAGGTAGTAAAACTGCGATTTCGGATTCTGGAACACCGAACCCACCTTATTAGCAAGGTCATACATTTCGCACGACCTAGGCTCTAAATCGCACACGTTCACATACCCTGTGCGATTAACCCCAATTTCAAAAGAGGGAATCAGACCATTAGCCACTTTTGTAGCCGTCGTCTTTCCTGACCCACTTGGACCACACAGGCACACACATTCACCTGGAGCCACCTCGAAACTGACATCTTTAAGCAGGGTGTCACCCTGCGCCACGCAGCTAACATCGCGCAGCGATACGACCGCAGCGCTCATAGCAAACCCCCAAACCAAATCAAAATAGCAACGCATGCAGCCGCGCCGCATACTAGAGTTACCCAATCTGCAATGCCAAGCTTTAGATGCTCCGTATCACTTCGCGGCGCCGGGTTATCGATTCCTCGACATACAGCAGCACGAGAAAGTTCGTCAGCTGTTGTTGTTGCGGACATCATCAGCGGAACAATGAATGCTTCCACACGTCCTGATAAAGGAATGTCGCGCAAGAGCATCGCATCGCGAATATGTCCTTCTTCCTGTGCAAGAGCCGGAAAGTAACGTAAACCCGTAGCAAAAGGAATGAGAAGCGTCTCGGGAACATGCATCTTTCGGAACGCAGCCGTTATACGATGAACCGAATTATCAGCCACCATTAATGAGCCAACCATAAAGACCGCAAACGCACGACGAGCAAGCGTAAAGCTGTAAACGAACGACGAAAGAAGTGTGGCGGCACCAGCAGCAAATGCATAGTCAAGCGTCCAGATAATCAGAACAAATGCAGCCAAATAAGCAATTGCCATCTTTACATGCCCGCACAGCACCTGCAGCACAGCAAGTGCCACCACCACACCAGCTTCCAACCAGAGTGGCTTCACGACAAAAGTAACAGCGGTTGTCATGAGCACGAGGCCCATATGAGTACGCGGGTCAAGCGATAAGATTCCCGCAGAGTTCTTTTCCACCTAGGCCAGCCCAGCTTTAATGAAGTGCTTCTTGAATAGGGCGCGCGTTATTAACGTGCCGATAATGGCACCAATCGCTGTAAACACCAGGCATACCACCATGAAAATTGGATCAGACACCTGCGAACAAGCAGCAACGTATTCGGCAGACATGCCTTGATTTGAAATCTGTGCCATGAACGATTCGTTGTAAAGCCAAATTGGCAACGGGGAGCACGTCATTCCGTAAGAGAAAAATACAAACGCAACAGCATTGCCAAAATAGCTTGAATAACCAGTACGCCAACGTATTATCTCGGCAATAATCGACACACACAGAATGGTGCCAACCGCAAGTGTGAAATACCCTGACATTGCAAACAGCAGACAGATAACAAGGCCCATGATAAGCACGCAAAAAGGCTTTTGCACACGCGCGCATAGCAGCATGAATGGCACTGCGCATAGTATTGCCGCGAAACCTGGGAACAGTACCCAAATCATTGGGTGAATGCCTGAAATAAGCATCGGGACCATCATTAAGGCAAAGTACAACGCAAAAAAGATTCCTATCGTGATAAGGTCACGACCTTTTAAGCGCCGACTCTCATCTTGCGCCCCTACCATAACAGATTCCATAACTGACTCCTTATAGTTATACATGACTAACTTTTCGGAATCATAATATCCGTTTTCTTTGAATTACCTAGCCCTTTTGGGCGATTTTGTTCCAAATGGACGCCCAACATAATCCCTTTTGACAAGTTCTCCTTCACTCCAAAATCCCACGAAACAAGTAAGTGTCGCGGTATTATGTCTTCCGACAAAAAACTGACCACTAACAAAGGCTAGTACCATGGCAAGACTGAACGTAAGTGCAACCAGCTCGGGCAGCAGCCCGATTAAGATAATGTATTACCTAGGCGTACTGTTTGTCGTAATTGGGGCAGCCATTGGAGTCGGCGGTATTGCTATAGCTTTCTTGACAGGCGAGTTTGAACTGGGTGTGTTCGCTGGCTTCTTCTTGGTAATGTTCTGTGGCGTTGGTGGCTTCTTCGCAAAGATTGGTCACGAAACACTCCACTCCGCCGACGAAGTACTTAAAGAAGGCGCCGCTTATCTGGGAAAGATTTTTGCTTATGAGCCTGACAATCAAATTACTATGAACGGACAACCGTGCATCACGTTGGTTATTCGCTATCTTAAGCTGGGTGAAATCAGTGAGGCTCGCGTAAATACAGGAAGCGTTGATGCGGCAAGCTACCCTATTGGGGCTACCGTTTCGATTAAGGTGCACGAAGGTGTTGCTGCACTTATTCCTGGCTCTGTATGCGATACGCATATTGAACGCGAAAACGATTTAATGAACCCTGATTTCGACCCGCTGGGTGTTCAGTCGTCTATCGGCGTGTCTTGCCCGAACTGCGGTGCTAATATTACTGTGCCTTTTGACATGTCTCGCTTCTGTCCCTACTGCGACACCAAGGTAAGCGTTACTTCCACTGGACAAATGATTAAGCAGCAGTAATACAAAGTGAAAAGCAAGCTGAAGCTTGTCCTTACAGAATTTGCACGATGCCCTTGTCGGGGACAAGCAGAAGCTTGTCACTACGGAATAAATGGCAGCTCTTAAAGAAATCTGCAACCAAGCGGTAATAATATGCCCCTGTTCTGCGGTGATACACTATTTGCTATCAATAAGCCAACGAGGGGCATCTCATGAAACAAGGCATAGTAAATAAGGCGTTTTCTACCTTCATCTCGATTACGCTTGTAGCAGCGTTTGCGCTTCCCGCAACAGCGCTTGCCGCACAACCTGAAGTGCAGGTTGAAAACCATACAACAGGAATGCAAACAGTTAGCAAGCTATCTATTGACGGCGTCGAGGCCCCTGAAGCAGGCAAACCCCTTGACGATAAAGCAACTGTTTCCACAACCGAAGGAGTTACGTGGGATATACCCGTACTTTGGATTAGCAACAACCTACAACTAGCAACCGAAGCTGTTGAAGGCAACTCGTACTTACCCGCTCTGGCCTTCTTTGTTCCACAGGATTACGCTGTTGAAGGCGATAGCTTTACGATTTTGCTTTCTGATTCCCTGTCAAAGCTTTTCAATAACGAAAACGCTGTTTCGATTTTTGATGCCAGAACAGGTATCACTTACATTCTGCCTCTTTCACTAAAGGATTACTTCACTCCTACGGCAAATGCAATCAACATTGGAGCCAATGCTGCAACCAGCCAAGAAGAGCCTGAAATCATCGAAGGCCTTGGCGATGGCGATGATTGCGCAGCGTTAAACTTGGTGGAAGTATTCTGCGCGCAGACCGCACGCGACGCACTTACCGATGAGGATCTTGAATACCTTATCAACTTGATAATTCACACACTTGAACCGCAGGCAGTCAATCTGCTTATGGATAGCTTCCCATCATTTAAAGCTGCCGCAAACCAAGGCCAGATTGGAAAAGAAATTGGGCTTTACATCTACTATAAAACTGGCGATAAGGACGGCAAGAGCGAGCATGAATCAACCTCGGACGCATTAGCGTATGTTAGTGGCGACACAGTAGACAAAAACGGCACGTTAAAGTACTGCTACCTGATTGGCATCGACGTAGATGATCTTCTTATTAAAACCGACGACGACCCTGTAAGAAATGTGCGGACAGGTAAGTTTACGCTTGATCGCGCGGGTGAAGGCTCAATCACCTTTAACAATACCATCGTGCACGAGATGTTCCACGCCTTCATGGACGATTACAACCGAACAGGCATGCTAGGCTCGAAAAACGTTGCCGATGGCTACACGCCAAACGGCAAATTCGCCAACAAAGCTCAACGCGAGCTCTACGATGCATTGCACTTCCCGCATTGGTTCATCGAGGGCAGCGCTTCGGCCGTCGAAAATGTGTACCAATTCCGTTATGACGCGTTCAAGATGCTAAGAGCTGCGCAAGACAACAGCACCATATTTGAAAATACCTATTCAAAGCCAACGTTGCTTTACAACTATGTCCATGCAAAAAGTAACAATAAAGACCTGTACTACGAACTTGAATACGCATCTTACGGCAATGTTGATACGAGCAGGTCGCGCTACGTCTCTGGCTATTTGGCAGTCTTGTATTTAGCTCAGCTAGCCGCACAAAAGAGCCCTTCGATTGGTAGCGCGGTAAACGATCAGGGCGTCGTCTCGAGTGAAAAGCTGCGCTTGGGGTTTGATTCAATCCTTAATCGTCTTCACAGCGGAGAAACACTTGATGCCGTAATCAAAGACATTTCTTCAATAAACGGCGCCGCTGCACTTTATGCAGATACGAACGATTTCGAAAAGAAGTTCATTAAGGGTGGCATAGTCGATACCCCCGAGGGGCAGTATTATTTCGGCGACAATACCTCGATGGATTTCACCTTGGCCTTTTTGAAGTATATGCTTTCCCTTGAAAATACCCCTGGGCGCAACTACAAACCCAATGGTTCGATTCTGTTTGACTTTGATCAGGACTTTAACATTCCACTGAACGAGGCCAAAAACGACACATCCGATTTTCTTTCGATTGCTTACACAAATGAATACGTTGAATCAACCGTACCAGCTTCTGTCGCCTTTGCAGGCGGTGGCAAATCCGAACCTCCAAGCACGCCAGACCTTACAAATCAGTCCATTGCCGCCAAAGCTGATGCCGAACTTCCTGTAGCAGCAAAAGCTGCATCAGAACCTCATTCAATGGGGCTAGCCGAGGATGTACCTAGCCCCGTAGACGAACCAGTAGCCGAGCCGCAAAACGAACCCGCAAACGAACCCGCTACAGCACCTGTAAACGTGCCTGCTGAAACAAGCGATACCGCTACTTCTCTCGAGCCCGCTTTGCAGATTGGATAACAATCGGCGCTGACATAAGCGCAAGAGCAAGCAAGACAAGAATGATTGCAAGCATGGCTTGATCACCCGTTGAAGGAGCCTTCGCGTTTGCTGGCATAGCCTTTGTATCTGCAGATGCTTCCTCACTTGCTTTTACATCCCACGCGCTAACGAATTCGGTGTTGTTGATTTCGTAGCCCGTGTTTTCAGTGCCATCCTTTTCAAGCGTGACAATGATGCTATTCACACCATCGTTTTGGAAGTAATCCTGAGGAGCATTGTATACAGCGTGAACTCACGCGCTTTGCTGAACTCTTTCTGCGGAGGAATGGTGTAATCAAACGTAATACTGCCTTCGCCATCAAGCGCTACCGCAGTATCGCTGCTGGCAACCTTAGTTGCGTTGTCGTTTTCAAGCATCCAAAGATCAACACCCGCCACATCAAGCACAACTACACCTGGTTTCTCTAACGAAGAAACGCTTTGCACGGAAAGATACGGATTCGAGATACCATCGTTCAAGTCGATTCTGATGGCATAGGTAAGAACATCTGCGCCTTCACACTTCGCGAACTGCGCGTTCGTGGCATTCATAGCCACCATTTGTGCGCTATCAGCGTCAGGTGTCAAAGCGTAGACCGTAGAGCTTGCAAGAGTCTTAATGCCGTTAAGGGTAACTTCTTCTTGTGCTGAGGCAAACTGCTCGTCTAGCGACCAGACACACGCCGCTTTGTTGCCGCATATACCAACATCAAATGAAGTGATTGCACCCGACTGACCTGATGTAACTTCACTAGCCTTTGCCCAGCTTCCATCATTTCCCCGCTTGAACATACGGATATTGTGCGAGCCAGCTACACCGATAATCTCGCCGCTTTGGCCAGATGCCTGGTTTGTATACCAGCCAACATACAAGTCATTGCCAACCTTGACCGCCTTGGGGCTGGCAGGCACTGTAGCTGAATTACTGCTTTCCTCATAGACTGTTTCGACAGTGATGTTGTCATCCTTGGTGATGGTTGCCACATTTACGTCAAGTTTCCTGCCAACATCCTTGCTATGTAGCCCTCAAAATCTGCATGTCACGATATAAATACGGATTGACCCAAAACGGATTTACCCTAGCACTTACGTAACCAAACTGTCATTATTACTAGCCTAAAAAGCTAGTAATTGCGCCTAACAAGCGCCATAAGTGTGCGAAAAGCTACAGTGTTCTGCTAGGCACCGTTAACTACTGCGTTTAGCTTATTGCAACCTTGTTGACGCACTTGCGCTGCATGACAAACAAGCTGGCGATAAGCTCTGCGAAACTTGATGGCAAGTTCTGATTATCGGCGAACATCTCAATGATGCGGTTCTCGAAGCCATTAAGTGCCTGCGGGTCATACCAAGACCAATCCCAAGACGGTTCAAGAAAGTTGAAACGACTAGCACAAAAGAGCTGAGCAAGCAGAGGACTCTTGCACAAATCCGAAAGCGCAATGCCATTAAAAGGAAAGCCAAAAGCGCCGTCGTAATCGAAGATGGGCGCCGCTCGCCATGTGCCTGCTTCTGCTTTGCGAATAGCCCCGAAGTTGCTCGGATTGTAATCTTGGAGCAACGAAAGACATGAAAAGCATGCCATTCTAGCCACGTGAGCAGAGGCATCCGCGATACCAAGAGCTAAGTAAGCGCTGATGCTATCATTACATGCCTTCGCCGTAATGCTACCCCCGCCTGGGCTAAGATTATTCTGCATCCCCGCCATCGCAAAGAGCCGGTTTCCATCGGCGAGCTCCTCGTCGGCATCCAACATGAGTGCACTAACCGAACAAGGCCTGCCATATCGTTGCTCGACGCTTGTTGGAATGAAGCAATCTTCATCAAAAAGTGCGGCACATAATTCGGTTGCAAGCTTAACCCCCATAAGCTCTTCCCCATTGGGATATATCGCCGCTTTGACGAGAAAGATGCCATTTTTGCTGCGTTCCCACGCCTTTATAGCGTGACCAGAGGTTGTTACTTCAGGAACATTGGGTGAGCAGGATCTTAGACTAGCGTAATCACCTAAAAGAACAGCCGTGCCGAACCCTGGATCCCAGCCATTGTCAAAAAAATTTATATCCTCCCAGCAATCGTTGGAACCAGGTGAACGGTACCAAAACAAGTCAGAAAGAGACAGGCCATGCCCCCTAAGTGCGAGATCAACAGGTGACTTTGCCCCGAAAGCCGCAAGGATATCTTCCTTGTCTGTGCGCAGGGGCGATAAGGCCCGCCTCTTAAGAAGCAAGGATAGAACCATATCCACATTCTGCTGGGTCAGCCCTGCGGAAGCAAGCAGATTACTGTCTTGTACCATGTCAATGACGCAAGACTTGCCAGTCACTAAGTCGACCTCGAAATCGACCAGTTCCTGGTTCCGTTGCATAAGCGTGCGTCTGACCAAGATTGTCTCCTTTTGGCTGGATGGACTACCCCGATGCCTATCCTAGCTTTGACCCCACGATCAGTGCGTAGTGTAATCATGGACGAAGAATTTGTCGACAATAGCCATTGGCTGCAGATGATATTACAAGCACCAA
>JAZQRZ010000062.1:0-6300 GCA_045629845.1 Eggerthellaceae bacterium
ATTGCGCGTGGTGCAGCTGACGATTTCGGCACCATGGTTGCAGGCGCACTGACCATTATGTTGGTATTCCAGGCATTCCTTAACATCGGCTGTGCCATCGGCGTATTCCCCACAACGGGCAAACCGTTACCTTTCATTTCATCAGGTGGTTCGTCGTTGATTGCGTCGTTCATGATGATTGGCATTATCATGTCAGTATCAGATGGTGGCGTAAAAGACGTATACGAACGCCGCCGCGAAGATTTTCGTGTCATTCGCCGCGACCAATAATGCGACAAGGCGTCAGGCACTTTGTCGTGTTTTGAGAGGAGTAAGCAATGCGAGTAGTGCTTTCAGGCGGAGGAACTGCAGGTCATATTAATCCCGCTATCGCGACTGCTGAAGTGTTGCGCGACCGTGGTGTCGAAGTCTTTTTTGCTGGTCGTCCTGTTGGCAACGAATCTGAATGGGTACGTGCCGCA
This sequence comes from Eggerthellaceae bacterium, assembly GCA_045629845.1. Classification (GTDB taxonomy): domain Bacteria; phylum Actinomycetota; class Coriobacteriia; order Coriobacteriales; family Eggerthellaceae; genus UBA9715. Next base: position 462 of record JAZQRZ010000062.1, read on the forward strand.
GGTATTCCGTTTAAGCCATTCGAAGCTGAAGGCTTTCATCGTGGGCATCCGCTGACGCTGGTAAAAGGCCTGGCGATTGATGCGAAAAGTTCCAAGCTTGCGAAGCAATGGTTTGAAGAAATCAAACCCGATGTTGTGGTTGGTTTTGGTGGCTTCGTGTCTGTTCCTGTGGGCTATGCAGCATCACAGATGGGTATTCCGCTGATTGTGCACGAGCAGAATTCCGTGATGGGTTGGACGAACCGCTTTTTGTCCAGCAGGGCAAAGGCGGTGTGCTTAACTTACGAGCATGCAAGAGCAAAGATGAAAGATCCTTCCAAGGCGGTATTGACAGGCTGTCCTGTTCGCGCGTCGGTGTTTTCAACCACACGCGAAGAAGGCCGCAAGCTGCTTGATATTCCGCAGGACGCACGCATGCTTCTGGTTACTGGCGGCAGTAATGGTGCGCGCCACCTGAATCAAGCTATGTGCGCCCTGAAGGACGAGCTGCTTTCGCGTGATGATTTGTATGTTGTTCATCTTACAGGTCCGAAGGAATATGATTCGGTTGTTGAAGCGCTGGCTTTAACGGCTGAAGAACAGAAGCGTTGGCGTCCGATTAGCTACACCAATGAAATGGCTTCTTGCATGGCTGCATGCGACGCCATTGTGTCACGTGCGGGCGCCTCTTCGCTGGCCGAAATATCCGCACGTGCAATTCCGGCATTGCTGGTCCCGTTCCCGTTTGCAACCGAAGATCACCAAACGACGAACGCCAGCGCCTACGTTGAAGCAGGCTGTGCATACATGATTGCCGATGACCGGGTCGAAACTCCCGAGTTTGCACGTCTTGTTCTTGAATTGGTCGACAATGCAGAAGTGCGTGCCTCCATGACTGAAGCGGCTAAAGCACAAGACACTGCCAGCGCTGCCAACGCCCTTGCTGACGTTATCATGGCACAGCAGTAATTAGTGTTTAGACTGCGCGCCAGGTGGGGGCTTCAACCATGCGGACGTTGATGTAGGCAACGCCGTCGGGGTTTTCTTCCAGGATTTTAAGAATAACGCGCTCTTTGTCACGGATGTCTTCAGCTTTGCCAAAGGCGATTTCAACACCATTGTCCAGAATCAACGTGGTTTCAGCAGGGCCTGCAGCAGATACCTTCACTACGCGATCAGCTAGTTCGGTTGTCATGCCAGATACGATATCAAGCGCATTGTTTACGTTGTCATCGGAACAAATCTTACCGATTTCAGCTTTGGTGCCATAAGGTACGTCGACGATGTGAAGCACCGATTTGGCGTCTTCGTAAATTTGCGAGCTTGTGGTTTTAGCGGCATCGGAGTTTTCATCGGGGATAGGCATAAGCCACGTGTGGTCTTTAGCAATTGCCCACTTCTTCACGATACTGCCAGCGTTTGTGGGAATCTCAACAACGGCTTGAACATCGCGTTCAGTAACGTCGATTTCAAGGGTATCGGGGAATACGCGCTTTACGTCGACGTCTTCAACCCAAGCGGTTTGCTTCATGCGGTTGGCAATGGTGTCGGTGTCGACACGTAGCAGCGTGGATCCTTCAGGAATGTTGGCCAGCTGCGAGACTTCTTCGCTGGTAAGGTGCTCGACGCCATTTACTTTCACATTGTTGATAGTGAAGGCGGGAGAGTTGTACACCACGGCCCATGCAGCAAGTAACGCCACGATGATGCCAATAATCAGGATGAAGCGCATAAGGTAGCGGCGCGACGATTTCTTCAAGCGTTCGGCACGTTCGGCGCGGCGTAGTTCGCCTACGCTGGTCGAAACAAACTGAGGTGAAACAGTTGCTTCGGATTGCGATTCGCCAACGAACAGGCCACCTGGTGTTGCATGCAGGTTGCTTTCTTGTTCGGCAGCACGCTTGGCGTCGCGTTCGGCTGTGCGTTCGGCACGAGAAGCAGCGCGAGCTGCAGCGCGTTCAGCGGCCGCCTGGCGGACGGCATTGCGCGAAGACTTGCCCGAAGCGCTGCCACGTGGGGTCGTGCGCTTTGACGGACGAGCTGACGAACGTGAAGTAGAACGCGAAGACGGGCGTTGGGAAGCGCCCGAAGAAGCACGTGAAGCAGCGCGCTCTTCCGAACGCGAAGGCTGCGACATGCGTGACGGTTTCAGTTCGTGCGACTGACGCGACGAACTGGATTGGCGCTGCGGCCTAGCAGTCCCAGCCGAACTAGCCGACCCAGTAGAACGCGTTGGGCGTGCAGAACGATTGCGCCCCTGCGAAGATGCAGATGAGCGTGAAGATGCGTCGCGCGCAGTACGCGTGCGACGATCGTAGTTGTCTCGCCTGTCGTTGCGATATGCCACTTACTGATTGTTCTCCTGCAGCGCAGCAACAAGTTGACCGCCAATGGCAGTAACATCGCCTGCGCCCATCGTGATGACCAAATCACCTTCGCCTGCCAGCTGTGCCATGTGTGACACCACGTCGATGCGGCGCGGCACATAGTGTGTAGGCGGATGGCCTTCGTGGTCGAGTACTACTTGTAAAAAGGTTTTGCCCGAAACACCCGGCACAGGTGCTTCGCCAGCGGAATATACATCCATAAAGGTAACAGTATCTGCCGCATCAAAGGCCGAGCCAAATTCGTCGTGCAGCACTTCGCAGAACAGCGGTGCGCGAGAATAGCGGTGCGGCTGGAACAGCACGTGTACATTCTTGTAACCCAGCTTCGAAGCAGCCTGAATAGTAGCTGCAATCTCGGTGGGGTGGTGGGCGTAGTCATCAACAACAGTGACGCCAGCAACTTCGCCTACCAAATCGAAGCGACGCTTTACGCCACCGAAAGAACGCATAGCCTGTGCAGCTTCTTCAGCCGAAAAGCCCAGTGCATTAATAAGACCAATGGCGCCTGCGGCATTCAGCACATTGTGGCGACCAGGGTTTTGCGGCACGCAAGATTCCACAACCTGGCCGCTGGGCAGCTTCACGGCAAAGTCGCTTCCGATGCCGTGCGGTTCATAGTTAGTAATTTGAATATCAAAGCCTTCACCAAAGCCGTAGGTCAAGAATGTATGACCCGTCGATTCGGTAACCTTGACCAGCGATTCATCTTCGCCACACACCACAACGGGGCCCTCTGGCGGAACCGATGCAATGAAGGCAGCAAACTTTTCGCGAATCTCGTCAAGGTCGCGATAGTGATCCAGGTGGTCAGCTTCAATATTAGTAACCAGCGCTGCTGCTGGTGAAAGGTAGCGGAAGGACTTATCGGATTCGTCGGCTTCTACCACATAGTGGCGGCCAGCGCCCGAATGAGCATTGGTGCCATACGTGCGCACAATGCCACCAATCAGGAAGGTGGGTTCAAGACCCATGGCATCCATAACGCTGGCAACCATGGAAGACGTGGTGGTCTTGCCGTGCGTACCAGCCACAGCCACGGTATCAAGGCCTTCGCCCAGGCGAGCCAGCATTTGTGCGCGGTGCCAAATGGTTAAACCGCGTTCGCGCGCAGCGATAAGCTCGGGGTTGTTGTCGAGCACCGCAGTAGTAACAACGACCACATCAGGGCCGTCTTCTTTGCCTGTACCAGGAATATTTGCAGGCGAATGCTCGCCAATAAACACTTTCACACCCGCTTCAGCCAATTGCTTGGTGTAGCGGCTTTCTTTCATATCTGAGCCGGTCACGGTCATGCCTTGGTCGTGCGCTACGCGCGCAATACCGCTCATGCCCACGCCACCGATGCCGATGAAGTGTACTGATTGAATGTTGCTTTCACTCATAGTTCAGTCCTCTTTTCTTTCAACAAATTGATTATAGAGTTAGAAAGTCAGATTGAAGCGCGCTGTGCCTAACAGCACAGTATTTGCGAAAGCTGCTCAATTTGGATTATGTGCATGGGAACTATTTGTTGGGGTTTACATTGCAATAGATTCAACATAGTGTACAATTCGAAGGTGGTTTTATATAGCTCATACTGAAATGCAGAATAAACGGCTAACGAACAGGGGAGTGCACTCATGCCTATCAATTTAGCATCCGAGCATTTGGCGGTTATCAAGGTCGTCGGCGTTGGCGGCGGCGGTACAAATGCGGTTAACCGCATGGTCGAAGCAGGCGTGCAAGGCGTCGAGTTCATTGCTGTGAACACCGACCGTCAGGCGCTGCTCATGTCGGATGCCGACAAAACTATTCATATTGGCGAAGATCTTACGCGCGGTCTCGGCGCTGGCGCTAACCCCGAAGTGGGCGCACAGGCAGCTGAAGAAAGCCGCGACGAAATCCGCCAGGCACTGGCCGAAGCCGACATGGTGTTCGTCACCGCAGGCGAAGGCGGCGGCACGGGTACGGGCGCTGCTCCGGTTATCGCTCAGATTGCTCGCGAAGAAATTGGCGCACTTACCGTTGGTATTGTTACCAAGCCCTTCTCGTTCGAAGGTCGTATGCGTCGCAACCAGGCCGACCAGGGCGTTGATCTGCTGTCCCAGAAGGTTGACACGCTCATCGTTATTCCTAACGATCGCTTGCTCGAAGTGGTCGACAAGAAAACCAGCATGCTTGATGCATTCCGTATCGCCGACGATACGCTGCGTCAGGGCATTCAGGGCGTTACCGATCTCATCACCATTCCTGGCCTCATCAACCTCGACTTTGCAGACATCCGCACGGTCATGAAGGATGCAGGCACGGCTATGATGGGCATTGGTGTTGCTAACGGCGAAAACCGCGCACTCGACGCTGCACAGCAGGCTATCAATTCCAACCTGCTCGAAGCTACCATCGCTGGCGCCTCTCGCGTGCTGTTCTCGATTGCTGGTGGCCCCGATCTTACGCTGGCTGAAGTCGATGCTGCAGCTCGCACGGTTGAAGCTTGCGCAGACGATAACGCTAACATCATTTACGGCCAGATCGTTGACGAATCCATGGGCGATTCGGTGCGCATCACCGTTATCGCTACTGGCTTCAAGGCTGATGCCTTCGAAAGCCGCCGCGACTATTCGCGCAAGGATCTGTTCGCAAGCACTGCTCAGGAAACAGTGGCTGCAGCCCAGCCTGCCGCACAGCCCGCTGCTCAGCCGGTTGCTACGCCGCAGCCTGTGGTTCCGCGTACCACCATCCCGGCAGGCGCACGCTTGTCCGACGAGGATTACATCCCTGACTTCCTGAAGCGTCGCTAATTGTTTTTTCACTGTTCTGTCGAACGGTGAAGTCCTTGACACTGCGAAGGGCTGTGGCACTCACTTTTGAGCACCACAGCCCTTCTTGTTTTCTTGCTTGATATGAAAGGTTAACGAAAATGCTACCAATCCCATCGTTGGAAAAACGCGAGCTTAATGGCCTTTCAGTGCTTACCGACGAAGCGTTGTTTAACGCCTGTGGTGTGCGCATTGCTTTTACGGAACGCGAAGGCGGCGTAAGCGAAGGTCCGTATGCGTCGCTGAATACCGCTTCGCACGTGGGTGATGACTTAGCTTGCGTGCAGCGCAACCGCGAACGTGTGCTTACGATGCTGGGTGGGGTAGCGTCTTCTTCTTCGTTAATCGTTCCAAATCAGGTTCATGGCACCAACATCGTTAAGGTTGCTTCTGCGGATGATGTTTCATTAGCCACTGAACAGGTGGCTGAAGGTGCCGATGCGGTACTTGTAGGCACGCCAGGTGTTACCGCGCTTCTGAATTTTGCTGATTGTCTTTCGCTCATTATTGTGGCGCCTGATGGTTGGTTTGCTGTTGCACATGCTGGGTGGCGTGGCGCTTTGGCTGGCATTGCTGGCAAGGCAGCACGTGCGCTTGCGACTGAAAGTGCGGCAGATCCTGCCGAGTTTAATGCTTACATTGGCCCGCATATTCGTTCAGAATGTTTCGAGACAAGCG
>JAZQRZ010000063.1:0-10839 GCA_045629845.1 Eggerthellaceae bacterium
ATGGTTGTGCCAGCCGGCAATGTGGACGGAGATTCTACGCCACCAGCATGAGATTCGCCATCATACACACCGTTGTAATTCACAGCGGCAAGCGTCATAGTCGGCTTAGTAATCAACAGCCAGCCGTCGGTGTACGTATTGCTTCCATCCGTGGCGTCGTAATAGTTGCTGCCAGGATTAATATCGAAGTCGGCCAGCGTCAGGCCCATCATGTACTTCTCTGTAGAAGCATTGGTGCCCTTGGCCTCAGCAGCCTTGCCCGACTTCAACGAAACGCTAACGCCTTCGGGTGCAGTAGCCGTCCAGTCGCCGCCACTCAATTTATATTGAACGGTATAGCCAGTAACAGATTGTTCAGAACCATTGAAGGCAACGGTGCTGGTATTACCGGTAATACGGACCATCAGTTCTGCTTGCCATACAGCATACAAATCGTCGTATGGCAAATCTTCATCAGCTGCAACCTGAGCCGCAGTTACTGTTGCTGTACCTTCCGCGGTTGGAACGCTTGCGGTGTACGAAGAATCATTCCAAGCAATCCACGGAGTAGTTGCGGTAGCAGTCTTTGCCCAGCCAAGGAACTTGTAGCCCTCGCGCGAAGGAATAGACTCGTTTTCGCCAAGGCCGTAAACCGGGACTGCCTCGTTGATATCAATGTTTTCGTCGGAACGATACTTACCATTAGTACCGTCGTTCTTATACCAATATATATGGGTAGGTGTTGCAACCTTCTTATTGGTGTATACAGCACGCAGCTGAACAGTCAACGTAACTTCGTCGCCCGATACAACCTTCTTGGCATCTGACTTCAAAACGTTGAAAGCCTGACCCGGGTAAACCTTAACGCTGTCGTCGTTGTATTCGTATTCACCAGTAGCCTCGTTGTAGGTTTCAACAACCCAATATTCAAAGGCCTGAGTATCATCAGGTGCGGTAGAGCCAACTGCTGCTGTTGCGCTTGCATTGTCTACATAAAGGTTGTTATCGCTAGGAGCAGCGGAACCGCCAGCTGCGTCATAGATTACGTTGATACCCGCAGCGCCATCAAGCGTGCTACTCCACCTGGCGTACAGGTCAAGTTTCTTAGTAATCCAGAAACGGTTCTTAGCAGCATCCTTGTTTCCAGACTCAAGCGGGTTACCCCACTTATCAAGCTCCGTCGGCTGCGTCTGGTCATAATCTGCTGCACTTGCCATCGTTGTATTGTTGAATACAAACGTATCGAAGCTGAACGAGTGTGAGCAAGCCTCGTCGGTATACCAACCCAAGAGATCATAATTCTCGCGCTCAGCAATAATCATCTTGCCATCGGAAATCTGTCCGCCATAGCTAATACGGAACGAAGATTCCTGACCCTCTTGCGCATATTCAAAATCTTCACTCGCAGGCACATTCGGATGCAAGAACACACGATACTGAATCTGACGCCACTTGGCGTAAACAGTAATACCCTGCGTCATCGTGCTGAAGGTATACGGCTGAGTGCATGCATCGTCGGTATACCAGCCTTCAAATACGAAGCCGTCTGGAATCTTATCGGAAGCGTCGTAATACTTAGCATTACCCTTGTTGTATGACGTCAAATCAGAACCATAGGCAACATTGTCAACTTCACGCAATTGACCTCGGTCAATTTCATCAAGCTTAATATCGTTGCCATCGACATACTTGCCATCCATGAAATTAATCTTGTAAGCCAGCGGAATATAGCGAATCATAAGCTTCGAATTAAACGAGACTGAAGCGTAGTAGCCATCGCTATCCTTATTCCCTAAGGTTGTCCACGTTTGGCCATTATTGGTGCTGTACTGATAGGCCTGATAACCCGTAAATTTATCTGAAATCATAAAGCTACCGCTTGAGCCTACCTTAACGGTTTTTGCAATAGCGTAATCACGACCATCAGCAGTCTGTTTGTAGAACTCTACCGTTCGACCAGACGAAACAGTTGTGCCGTAGAAATCTTCAGTAGAAGCATCGTTAGCAAGAAGGAAAGCATCAAGGAACGTAGTACGCGTGCCGCTTACGTTATTTCCATTGCCGTGGCCGTCATACCAATCATGATTATCGTCCCATGTGAAACCATTTGATTCAAGAGTTGATCCATACAGGCCGGACCAAATATGCTCCACACGCCAGCCATTCGACTTATTGGACGAGCGAGTCCATATCGTTCCCGAATACTCATCAGAATAGACATATCCAGTTTCTAAGGTATAACGCGGACCAGTGTACTCATCCGAATAAACCGTTGTGTCCTGAAGGGTATATACAGACCCGTTATACTTATTTGAATAGTTATACCATCCTAGAGTTCCACCAGATCGGTTTCTATACCAGCCTGCACCGTCTCCGCTACCCCAGAAACCACCCCAATGATAAAGATATACCCGGTCATACCCGCCACTATTGTTCGGGATGTAGTAATAGTCATCATCAGTGCCTGAATACTCTATATAGCTCTGTCCAGTAGTCTGAGTCTTATACCATTTTCCATTATCACGATAGAGATACACATAATCATATCCGCCGTTATCATTCGGAAGGTAGTAGTAGCCACTTGTGTTCGTAGTTGCTGGAACATAGCGCTCAACGGCGTCTGCACGGGTAAAATACCACCTGCCATTATCGTAATAGAGATAGACCTGCTCGTATCCGTCATTACCATCTGGGATGTAGTAGTTCCCACTACTATTGGCTGAAGTAGTAACGTTGGTGTAGTCGTAATCGCTCTTGTAGGTATAGAACGCAAACGTAACAACGTTGCGGTTGTAGTACACGTTTACCACAGCGTTACCCTCAGGCGTAATGGGAACACCAGTGTCGAAACGATCTAAATGGAAACCCTTGTATTGGTACGAAGTACCATTTACACGAGCATAAGCGTTATCACCAGTACCAGTTGATGAAACAGTATCAATGGTGCTGTCAACAGTACCAGTTAATGGAATTGATTCCGCAAAATCATAACCATTGCCAGCAACGTTTTGTTTCCAAATCAAAACGGTGTACTCGGCTGTAGTATTTTGTTCCCATTTAGCATACAGCGTAGTTCTTTCGTTCAGCGCGTTGCCAAATGTGAATTCATTGCCCGGGGTGCATTCCTTGTTAAAATACCAACCTTTGAATTCATATCCAAATCGTGTTGGGTTTGTCGGCTCCTGCGTAACCTGACCATGCTCCACAAACTGCGGAGCGGTATAGGTAGCGCCTTTACCGTTTTCCATAAAGCTCAACCAATGACCCTTAGGAACATAAGCTCGAAGAGTAAGATCCCCCGAAAGACTAACTTCGGTACCATTCGTAATTACTTCTTCATCAGAACCTGAAATTACCAGCCAACCCCTGAAGTCAGTCTCGTCTTCTTGGTTCTCGATTTGCTTCGGTGCATAGCCCCTGTCAACCGTGTACTTAACTGTAATAGCTTCTTGACCTTCTTCGGGCTGAGCATCAGCGCGGAATAAAACCTTATCCCCGTCTATAACGATGCCATCTTCATCTTGGAAAGTGACGGTGTAGGATTTGAAAATCATTGCATAGTACGTAACGGAGTCGCCATCGGTTACGCCATTTTCTAACTTAGTTGCAGTTGCAGCACGAACGTCTTCAATAGTATTAGCGTCGGTATCAACTGTAGCGGCAGTGTAGTTCTCGGTAGTAGTCCAACCCAAGAAGAAAGCATCTTGAGGCATTGTGCCTACGCCGGGATCATAAAGAGTCTGATTGTAGTTCTCGCTTGTTGTGTCGCTCTTCTTTACGTACATGCTTTCCGTAGTGCCGTCAGCCTTAACAAAGTTGGCCTTCAGACGAGCGTCGTCGCCCTTCTTTACTACTACATATACAGAGAAGTCCTTAGAAACGATTTCGACCTGATCCGTAGCAGTCGTGGAAGACGGAACTACTTCGGCGGTGCCATTATCCTTAATGTGGACAATGTCGAGGTTCGTTTCAGAATCAGCATTTGCTTCGCGAATGTCTTCAGAAGACAGCTTCACGTTAATTGGAACCTTCGGTTCGATTTCAGTCTTAACACCAGTTTCAGGATCCGTGTACTTAAACGTGATATCCACAGCAGCGATATCGTCGGCAGTTACTTCACCTTCGACCGCATTATTGACAGAACCCAAAACCTCGGTTGCAGCAACGGGAGTGACAACAAGTTGAGCACCCGCGGGCAGCGCGCCTTCGGGAGCAAAAACGTTAACGGCAACACCGTTTGCATATTGGGTGTCAAACTTAACGGCTGGATACTCGACAGCCTTCTTGGCGGAATCAGCGCTGTCGGAATTGGCGGTAGCAGCATCAGCGGAATTTGCAGCTGCAGCAGAAGCGGAATCAGCGGCGTCGGCGGTTACACCACTTGCATCCGTTGCATCTTCTGAATTGTCGTCAGCAGCGACAATAGGCGTAGCTTCATCACCACTTCCTGGAAGCGGCGCGCCCACACCGTTGTCATCAGCGGAATCATCAGGGATTTCACCCTGAATCTGGGTAGAGTCACCTTGTTCGCCCTGGTTTGCGAACGCGGACGAAATGGCCCCAGGGCTCCACATCATGAATGCTAGGGAAATTACAAGCAAGATTGAGATAATCTTACCTTCGACTGTTTTGCCGCCGAGCGCAATTCGATCTAACAAGTTCTCTAACATTTTCGTACCGCCAATCTTCCAACCGCCATTACATTTATGCAGGTCAAAACCTGGTCTTGCCAAAAACCATTCTGAGAACAGCTAGCTACTAAAAATGAGTATAGTATCCCCATTTTAATAACTACCGTAGTATATCATTTTTCTAGTGTTTAATATCGCCAGAATCGGCAATTCATCTCGAATTTCTTACAAAATTTCGAATATTTTTTTCGGGTTGCGATTAAGCTCGAAACGCGATCCGCGTTGAAGAGTGAGCTCAGGAGGAAAAACGCAACCTCAACAGGTACTTTGCCATACGGAGAGCGCCCAGAAGAACACAGACGCCTTCCGTTAACTTCCCGTAACTCTGTTGGTAAGTTGGCGTTATCTATGACTAAAAAAGCACCGTTGCAACCGCAACTGAACCGCAATTTGAACGCAACTAAAGTGCAATTTGAGATGAGCGATTTAATCGAGTTTAGAAAGAATTTTTTGGACGAAAATACGACCAAAAAGACTCTTATTTTTGAGTGAGTAGAAGCTTTCCACTACGAATAATTTGAGCAAAAAAGAAAAGCCCGTGCGATTGCACGGGCTTCCCCATTCGAAATATGTGCCGCCAGATTTGCGCTTGCGTTCGAAGCAATACTTCTGGCGAGTGCAAGAGATGAGAAAGGCGCCCCAAGTTGGCTTTGTCCAACGAAGGGGGCGCCTTGAACTTCTCTTGTGCCGCCAGATTAGCGCTTCGAGAACTGCGGGCGCTTGCGGGCCTTCTTCAGACCATACTTCTTGCGTTCAACCATACGCGGGTCGCGCGTCAAGAAGCCAGCCTTCTTCAGTTCGTCGCGATACTCGCCAGCTTCCAGCAGTGCGCGAGCAATGCCGTGGCGCAGAGCGCCAGCCTGGCCAGCGATTCCGCCGCCATCAAGGCGAGCCATAACGTCGAAGTGACCTTCGGTGTCGGTGACCTTGAACGGTGCCATAAAGCCATCGATCAGAGCCTGACGACCAAAGTAATCCATAGCCTCGCGGCCGTTAACCGTAACCTTGCCCGTGCCGGGAACCAGGCGGACGCGTGCGACGGCGTTCTTCCTGCGGCCGGTGCCGTAATACAAAGCTTCGTTAGCCATCTTAAGTCCTCCTACAGTTCAATCTGACGCGGCTGCTGTGCTGCATGCGGATGATCAGGACCCACATACACCTTCAGCTTCTTGCCCTGGGCACGACCCAGCGTGTTCTTCGGCAGCATGCCCTTAACTGCATGCTCGATAACGCGCTCGGGGTGCTTGGCCATAGCCTCTTCGAAAGATTCGGACTTCAGGCCGCCCGGAAAACCACTGTGGCGGAAATAGCGCTTGTCTTTAGCCTTGTTGCCCGTCACGCGAATCTTGTCGGCGTTCACGATGATGACGAAGTCACCCGTGTCGACATGGGGCGTGTACTGAGGCTTATGCTTACCGCGCAGAATGTGCGCAGCCTTAGCAGCAACGCGACCAAGAATCTGATCTTCAGCATCGATGATCAGCCACTCGCGCTCGACCTCGTTCGGCTTTGCGTAGTACGTCTTCACTGTTCATTCCTCCAGTTTCTTGCGGATGCGCACGGTGAAGCATCCGTGCCCGTCCTTATCGCAACACGCGCTTGGCGCGCATTGCATGTGTGTTTTCAAAAGTGCAGACTGGTCAGATGCCGGTTTCCTACGCCAGCGCGCCGTGTTCAGGCTGGACGACCTTCTACAAGTGGCGCTTCCTTCCGTTACTGCGGTACGGGGCTTTTGAAAGCAACTGTTGAAGTATAGCGCGCTGAGCACGCGAGTCAACTAGTGTTTGCAGGTGAAGGGGCTATTCTTCGCAGTTTGTACAAACCTTTCGTCCTTGAATTGTGGCTTTCCCTTACTAATATACAAGGGCTTGGGTTTTATCCACTGCCTTACACACCTCAACTGCACCTTCGAAACAACAACACATCCGTCGCGGTGGCACTTCTTTTAGAATGAGCGCATGGGATTTCTTCCGACAACCAAAACCGAAATGGAAGAGCGCGGCTGGGATGCTGTGGACTTCGTTTACGTGTGTGGCGACGCTTATGTCGACCACCCCTCGTTTGGTTGTGCTCTTATTACTCGCCTGCTTGAAGCCAATGGCTATAGCGTTGGCATAATTGCGCAACCCGATTGGCGCAACCCTGAAAGCATTGCGCTCTTTGGCGAACCACGCTTGGGCTTTCTTGTATCGGCAGGCAACATGGATTCTATGGTGAACCACTACACCGTTGCCAAGAAGCGCCGCCGCAGTGACGCTTATTCGCCAGGCGGAAAAGCTGGCTTACGACCCGACCACGCCTGTGTGGTGTATGGCAACCTAATCCGTCGTAGCTTTAAGCAAGCTCCCATCATTCTGGGTGGCATCGAAGCAAGCTTGCGGCGCCTTGCTCACTACGATTACTGGTCTGATTCGTTGAAGCGTTCAATTCTGCTTGACTCGGGCGCCGACCTAATTTCGTATGGCATGGGCGAAAAATCAATCATCGCCATTGCCGATGCTTTAGCAGCAGGACTTTCTGTTAGCGACCTAACCTTTATTCCCGGAACAGCGTATCGCACGCGCTCGATTGAACACGTCTACGACCCCGTTGTCTTGCCGACGTTCGAAGCACTTCAAGCCGATAAACAGGAATATGCGCGCAGCTTTGGTTTGCAACTGAAGAACCTAGATCCATTTTCAGCACACCCACTGATTGAAGAATACCCGCATAGCGTCTTCGTTGTGCAAAATCCTCCATCCGAGCCACTGAGCACCGAGGACTTTGATGCGGTATATGACCTTCCCTACGAAAGGACGTGGCACCCGAGCTACGATGCCGATGGCGGCATTCCCGCTCTTTCTGAAGTGAAGTTTTCGCTTACCAGCAATCGAGGCTGCATGGGTGATTGCTCGTTCTGCTCCTTAAACTTCCACCAGGGGCGCATCATTCAGGCCCGTAGTCACGACTCGATTCTGGCTGAGGCAAAAACCTTGTGCGAAGACTCCAGCTTTAAGGGATACATCCACGACGTTGGTGGTCCAACCGCCAACTTCCGCTTCCCCGCTTGTGCAAAGCAATTGGAAAGCGGCGCATGCACCAACAAGCGCTGCCTATCGCCTAAACCATGTAACCAACTGCGTGCCGACCATTCCGACTATCTTGAGCTGTTGCGCAAACTGCGCGCGCTTCCCAACGTGAAAAAGATATTTGTCCGCAGTGGCATTCGCTTTGACTATGCACTGCTGGACAAGAATCATGGGCGCGAGTTCATTCGCGAACTAGCAGCTCATCACGTTAGCGGGCAATTACGCGTGGCGCCCGAACATATCTCTGACGCAGTGCTCAGCGTTATGGGAAAACCACCTCGCGCGGTTTACGATCAATTTGTTACTGAATTTGAACAGGCTTGCAAAAAGGCGAATAAGGAACAGTACCTGGTACCGTATTTGATGTCTTCACACCCTGGCTCTACGCTAAAGGAAGCTATTGAACTAGCTGAATACTGTCGCGACCTAGGATTCAATCCCGAACAAGTGCAGGACTTCTATCCCACCCCTTCAACCGCATCAACCTGCATGTATTACACAGGACTTGATCCACGCACAATGCAGCCAGTGTATGTTGCGAAGTCGCCGCATGAAAAAGCAATGCAACGCGCGCTGATTCAATATCGCAACCCTAAGAATGCAGACCTTGTGCGTGAAGCTTTGCACCGCGCAGGACGCGAAGACCTTATCGGCTTCGACAAGCGTTGCCTTGTGCGACCTAGACAAGGAAAAGCAAAGAGACACAGGTAGACGATTAAAAGAAATGACCCGCTTAGTAGCGGGTCATTTAAGTATTACCTACGCGGCTTTACCCAATCGAGGTATTCCGCACCAGCTTCAGCTGATACATCCACCAGCTTCGCTGTAGTACTATGCGTACCCGCTGCGGTAATCGCATGCAACGTTACCAACGAAAGGCGGCGCTGGAACGGATTGCTGCGCGTAGCTGCAGCCTGAATCTTTTGCCTTGGAATAATGCTTTCGGACGTAGCCAAGCCATCATTGTAAAGAAGCAAGTACTTTTGATTCCAGATATACCCCGAATGACGAGCCCACAACACTGCGCCCACGCCGCGACAAACAGTAACAGCCACGCAAATGATAGTCGCGATAACAAGCGATGTTGTCATGAAGCTTGAGTACTGTGCCTGCGATGCTGGAGTAACAAAATGAATAGCACCATCATTCACGAAAGCTGCCAACACCGCCCAGCAAATGCAAATGCAAATACCAACCCAAAGCACCCAGTTGTACCAAACACAACGACGCAGCAATGCGCGACGGAATGCTGGTGTCGGAAGCGCCTGTCGATCAGTACGACGCGGACGGTCAGTAAGTTCTGGCACAAGGTTGTCCAGGATTTCATCTACTTGGTCGAGCTTAACAAACGGATGAATAACCAAGCCCTTCGTATTCATCTTTGAATTGTTATTGCCCTTGTTCTGTTCGCCCGCAGCATCAATACGACCAAGCGACACTTCGCAGTAGCCAATGATGCGACGAATAAATGACTGACGAATCTCGATCGACTGCACACGAGCGATATCAATACCACTGGATTCACGCGCAAGCAGGCCGCGTTCTACTTCGATACGCGAACCACGACGACGAGTGCGGAAATTGCCATACGCGATAAACACGGACAATAAGCCAATGAGCCACGTTGCCACCGTAGAAATAATGACGATTGGAATCGCAAAGCCCGCAATCATGATTGAGAAATCATCTTGGTCAAGCAACATGAACCCAAAGGCAACCATGAAGGTGAAGAAGATAATAAGCGCAATAGCAAACGGCGTATCGTGTGAAACAGCCGTCAGAAGAAGTTCACGGTTTGTCAGACCAAATTCATGAGTAACTGGCTCTTCGCCAAATGCGGCAGTTCCGCCATACACACCCCGCCAATCGCCAACAACACCAGCAACGGTATCAAGTGCGTTTGGCTGTTGTACAGCTGAACCGACCATAACGTTTTCAGGGGCAGGAGAACCGCAACCACCACAGAACTTACCTTGGCTTTCTGCGCCGCATTGCGGGCAAACCCAACTTGTTACAGCAACAGCAGCTGCGGCCTGAGCTTTTTCAGCACCAGGAGCAACAGGTGCCTGTGAACGAATCTGAGCCAAACGAGCAGCTTCAGCTTGTGCGCCTTCAGCAGAATCGGTATCAGCATAAGCGGCATACACTACTGCGCTTTCTTGGCCTGCTGCTACAGCAGCCTTGCGCATAAACAGCTCGACGCGCATACGCTCGGCAGTTTCAAGGCGTAAATAAGGAACGCGAACACCCTTGTTCGTCGAACCACCAGCCGAATCAATAACAACGGTACATACGCCAAACAGGCGCTGAATAATCGACGCACGATGGTTGACTGACTGCACGCGCGAATATGGAACATGTACACGACGCTTCGTAATGATGCCCGAATAATAGCTGAACTCGCGCTCGTCAAACACATAGGACATGTTGCGCCAAGCCAACGCATATAGACCAACAAAAGCACCGATAACAACCGCAAGGCCAAGAATAATGCCGCCAATAACAAACAACGGATTGACACCAATCTTGCCGCTCTGGAAAGCCATATACAGCTCGACCCAGCCCTGAATACCGTTGATAAAGACAACGAAAATGGTAAAGATTACAGCTACGATTGGCGCTACATAGACATAGCTCTTATGTACTTTGTAGTGTCGCCCCGTTTCAAAGGTGGCGACAAACGGATTTGCTTGTTCCATTGCTTACACGTCCTCTCGCGCCAAACGAGCAAGCTCGGCGGCACGATCGCGCAACTGCTCTGCAATTTCGAAATCAAGACCAGGAATCTCGTGTTCCTTTGCAGCAGTAGAAACAGTAACGCTAGCCAGTTTGAAGGCGCGAAGAATCGGCCCCTGACGCGTATCCGTATTCTGCACGCGGATGAAAGGAATGGTGTAGCGCTTACGCCAAACGATTCCCTTTGCGATATCCAGATAGTCTTCCGACAGCTCATAACGCCAACGCACATAGCGAATCGGCGGCAGTACAACTAGCCACACGATGTAAGCCACAATCATGCAAACAGCAAGAATCGCAAACAAAATGGGGGCGATGCCTTCGACTAAAAGAGCAATAGGAATGATGCACGCAACCGCGCAGAG
>JAZQRZ010000064.1:0-13058 GCA_045629845.1 Eggerthellaceae bacterium
ACCTGATTGTAGAGTTCTTCCTTTGTGCCATCGTTATTGAAAACTACATCGGCCCGCTCGATGCGTTCGGCATCAGTAATCTGTTGAGCAATGCGACGACGAACATCTTGCTCGTCGCAGCCTGATGCAATTGCACGCTGAATACGAACATCGAGCGGAGCAAGAACAGCAATGATGACATCAGCCTGATCCGCGACCGACATTGAACGGCTTTTGAAAACGGAATACTCGACAACAACTGCTTCGCACCCAGCGGCTTCAAGCTCTTGAACCTTGGTGGTAAAGGCATCTTCGATGCGAGGCATGGTAATGCGATTAAGCTTGCGTGTATCAGCAGGGGTTTTAAATGCCTTGCGAGCCAGAACGGGACGGTTTACGTTTCCGTCAGCATCAAGAACTTCAGGGCCAAAAGCATCAACAAGGTCGTCTTTCACGACTTGCCAGCCATGAATTTCATGACCAATCAGGTCAAGATCGATGTATTCAAGCCCCTGGTCAACAAGCGCTTTTCGAGCAGTAGATTTTCCAGCACCCATACCACCGATGATGAAAATCTTTTCCATGCCTACCCCTTTGCCGAGTCGAGTATACGCACAATCAAATAATACAAGAAAATGGGGCAAGCACCAGGTGCTTGCCCCATTTTTTAGTAACGCTGTAATTACAAACTATTCAGCAGCTTCTTCGGTTGCTTCTTCAACAGCTTCGGCAACTTCCTCGACAGCTTCAACTGCTTCTTCAACAGCCCCTACTGCTTCTACTGCCTCTTCGATAACCTCTTCGCCTTCGATTTCGTCTTCGCCACGACGCGGCTTACGAGCACGATCTTCAGGAACGATGGTTTCGTCGATTTCGATGTCGATGCCCAGCTCGGCAGCAGCAGCCTTCATGGACAGGCTGATACGACGACGCTCGGGGTTGATTTCCATAACCTTCACCTTGACGGTGTCGCCAACCTTAACGACCTGAGCCGGCGTTTCGATGTGACGCGGTGCCATTTCGGAAATGTGAACCAGGCCTTCGGTTGCTTCGCCCAGCTGCACGAATGCACCAAACGGAACGATCTTGGTAACGGTGCCATCAACGATGGTGCCAACCGGATAAGCCTCGACCAGCTTGATCCACGGATCAGGCTGCGTCTGCTTCAGGCCGAGAGAAATGCGCTCGCGGCTGAGATCGACGTCGAGAACCTCGACTTCGACTTCCTGGTTGACCTTGACAACTTCGCTGGGGTGGTTGACATGGTTCCAAGACAGCTCGGAGATGTGAACCAGACCGTCGATACCACCAAGGTCGACGAATGCACCAAAGTCGACAATGCTGGAAACGGTGCCCTTCAGGCGCATGCCCTTCGTAAGCTTTGCCAGGATTTCGGCGCGCTCGTTCTTGCGGCCTTCTTCCAGCAGAACACGGCGAGAAAGAACAACGTTGTTGCGGTTGCGATCCATTTCGATGATGCGTGCTTCGATCTCGGTGTTGAGATACATATCGAGATCCTTCACGCGGCGAAGGTCAACAAGCGATGCAGGCAGGAAGCCACGCAGTCCGATGTCGATGATAAGACCACCCTTGACGACTTCGATAACTTCGCCAGTGACAGGTTCGCCAGCCTTGAACTTTTCTTCGACAGCAATCCAGGAGCGCTCGTACTCGGCGCGCTTCTTGGAAAGAATCAGACGGCCGTCCTTGTCTTCCTTCTGAAGAACCAGAGCCTCGATTTCGTCGCCCACCTGAACCAGGTCAGCCGGATCAGCATCCTTGCGGATGGAAAGCTCGCGTGCAGGAATTACACCTTCGGACTTGAATC
Source organism: Eggerthellaceae bacterium (assembly GCA_045629845.1). Lineage (GTDB taxonomy): Bacteria > Actinomycetota > Coriobacteriia > Coriobacteriales > Eggerthellaceae > UBA9715. The sequence goes on from JAZQRZ010000064.1 coordinate 1,808, forward strand.
CAATGTCAACCAGAACCTCGTCGCGCTCGATCTTAACGATCGTGCCGTTGACAAGGTCGCCCTCGTCAAATTCGGTCAGGGTGCCATCAATCATTTGCTCCATCTGCTCGTCAGAGATGTCGCTGAAGTCGATGACATCAGGATTCTTGATTTCGGTCATAACGGACCCCTTTCGTCTCGGGGACCCGTCAACATGAATGGAAAGCAGTTCACCATGTTCGCTTCGCTGAAGCCTGTTGAAGCTCGCGTTTGGGCCGCGTTACAAACATGTCTCGGGGGCCAATATTTACTTACTTACAAGAATTCTTGCAAGTTCGTGAAGTATAGCATGCTGAAAGATAATTCAAACAGAATGCCTTATTATTTGCACAATCGAAAGAAAGAAGGTTGCCATGTCGTTATCTTTTGTACCTGTTAAGTCTGAAGCGGATCAGAAAGTTTTGGCTACTATTGCCGGAGAAATCTGGCGTGGATACTGGCCTGCTATCATCGGGGAAGAGCAAACTGAATACATGGTTAAAAACTTCCAAAGCTTCGAGGCTATTCAGCGCGACATGGCTGAACACGACTACGAATACTGGCTGCTTATTGCGGATGAAGAAGTCAATGGCGAGATCAAACGTAGCATCGTTGGTTTTACAGGTGGCCATAACGAATTTGAAACGAACCGCTTTTTCATCTCGAAGATTTACCTTTACCCCGAAGCCCGCGGCCATGGGTATGCGCGCCGCGTAATCGAGTTTTACAAGGATCTGCTGTTTGCCCGCGGCTTCGAGGCTATGTACCTTACGGTTAATAAGTACAACGAACTGGGTATCCGCGCTTATAAGGGCACAGGCTTCGAAGTTATCGATTCGGTTGAAACCGATATCGGTAGTGGCTTCATCATGGACGATTACGTCATGGAATGGCGCTTTTAATTAAGCCCTTCACGAATTGCAGCAGCAATACCTTCGGAGTCAAGTCCTAAGTCAGCAAGCAGTTTAGCTGGCTTTCCGTGCGGCACCACCGCATCGTCAACAGCAAGAACCTTAGCTGGCACCTTGGCGCCCTGCTTAGCCAATACTTCAAGGACCCCTTCGCCAGCACCACCAGCCATAATGCCGTTTTCAACGGTAAGAATGAATTTGGTTTGTGCGGCCTGAGCAATGGCTTCTTCATCAAGCGGCTTAACCCAGCGCATGTCAACAACACGTACACTAATGCCTTCTTCGGCCAGCGTTTCAGCAGCTTCAACAGCAGGAGCAACACGGTCGCCAAAAGCAAGAATAGCCGCATCGGAGCCTTCGCGCACAACCTGCGATTTCCCAACAGGAAACACTGTAGCTGCATCAGGAATCTGCTCGCCAATACCAGCACCACGCGGATAGCGAACAGCAACAGAACCACCCATGCGCAAAGCTGTATGCAACGCATTGACAAGCTCGGCTTCGTTTGACGGAGCCAAAACGCTCATGTGAGGAATCATGCGCAAGTAGGCCATATCGTACATGCCATGATGTGTCGGACCATCTTCGCCAACCACACCAGCGCGGTCGATGGCGTATACAATGTCACACTTAGGCAATGCACCATCAACGATTATCTGGTCAAACGCACGCTGTAGGAACGTTGAATAAATCGCAACCACAGGCTTTAATCCACCCAGAGCCAAACCCGCTGCCATACCAACAGCGTTTTCTTCAGATATTCCCACGTCAATAAAACGATCAGGGAATTCCTTAACGAAAGGCTTCAGGCCTGTACCAGAACGCATGCCTGCAGTAATAGCAACGATATGCTCGTCAACGCGAGCTTCACGGAGAAGTGCTGCGCCAAACACATCGGTGTAATTGGAAGGGCCAGCCAGCTTCTTTGCCGACTTACCCGTTGCAATATCGTACGGACCAACACCATGGAAACGTTCTGGGTCGGCCTCGGCAGGCGCATAACCTGCGCCCTTCTTAGTAACAGCATGTACAAGCACAGGGCCATCTGCATCAAGCGCCGTACGCAGAATGTCGCGCAGCGCACGAATGTCATGACCATCGATAGGCGGCGTACATAAAATACCAAGCTGCTCGAACATCATGGTGTCGGGCACAAAGAACTGCTTAAGCGAATCCTTCGCATTGCGGCCGAAATTCACAAAAGCGCGGCCCAGAGCACCGCTTTCTTCAAGGTATTCCTGCGAAGTGTCACGCGCCTGACGATAGCTTGCAGAAGAACGAATAACACCCAGGTGCTTTACCAGTGCGCCAACATTACGCGAGATGGACATCTCGTTATCGTTAAGCACAATAACCATAGGCAGCTGCAGCTGACCAATTAAGTTAAGTGCTTCGAATGCCATACCGCCCGAAAGCGATGCGTCACCAATAAGAGCAACGATTTTTTCGTCAGATCGACGCAAGGCACGAGCCTTAGCCAAGCCAAGCGCAACCGACAGCGAATCGGAAGCATGGCCCGAATGGTGCACATCGTAAGGGCTTTCATCAGGTCGCGGAAAACCAGAAATACCGCCAGCTTGACGCAAGGTATCAAAGGAATCACGACGCCCAGTAATAAGCTTGTGAGCGTAAGCCTGATGACCTACGTCGAACACAAACTTATCCTTCGGCGAATCAATAAGAGAATGAACAGCCAGGATGATTTCTACCGCACCAAGAGAAGGCGCCACATGACCACCTGTACGCGAAGTGGTCTTAATTATCTGCGTACGAATTTCGCCGGCGAGTATCTTTAACTCGTCAACGGTCAGTAGTTTTAAATCGGCAGGAGCCGCTATGGCGTCTAAAATGCGATCCATGAGGTATTGCCTCTAGTTGTTGGACTGAACCGGAACAGCAGCAGGGATTGCATCAGGGTTAGTACCAGGCATAGCAGGCACATCTGCGCCAGCTTCGTCTTGCGAATCTGCTTCGACTTCGTCTTCTACCACGATACCAACTTCAAGCAAGTTACTTGCCTGAAGACCAAGCTTGACTGCTTCCTCGTACAAATCCAACGCTTCATCGAGCGAAAGATTCTCGTCGTCGACAGCATCAGCGATTTCCGCGAGGCGCGTCTTAACCGCTTCGAATTCGTTTGTCTGTTCCTCTTGTTCCATTAGTAAACCCCCAGCAAAGCATCAAGCGAAAGCCTGTGCTTTATGCCTGTTCGGTTTCGCTTTCTTGCTCGGTTTCTTCCAGCGTACGAGCAATGCGCCCAAGCACACCATTCACAAAACGTGGCGATTCATCTTCGCCGCCGTATGCCTTAGCCAGTTCGACAGCTTCGTTAATTGCTACCGAAACAGGCACTTCGTCGACATATACCATTTCGTAAACAGCCAGACGCAGAAGCGCACGGTCGACGACAGGCATGCGATCGACCGACCAGTTTTCTGACGTAGCAACCAAGCGCTCGTCAATTTCTTCGCGATGTTCCATTACGCCACGTACAAGCGATTCGGCATATTCGCTGAGTTCAATATCTTCAGGGAAGTCGCCCGTGTCAATAACCGTAGTAACATCTGATTCCATGATGTCACCCGAATACAACAAGGACAATGCATCTTCACGCGCACGGCGGCGCTCAATATTAGTCTTTGAAGCCATACGCGTTCCTAGTTGTCGAATTGGATACCGTCGATATAGATATCAACCGAGCCAACCTTAGCGCCCACCTGCGTATTAATAGCATCAGAAATTGCCTGGCGAACGTTTGCAGCCAAGTCGGGAAGCACATAGCCGCTCTTTACGTACAAACGCACTGCAACGTGCAGCTCGTCGTTTTCGCCCGTTTCAACTTCGATACCCTGCGTGGATGGCTTGCCGCCACCGATGATGGTCATAATGCCGCTGGTGGTGGGGTCGCCCACACTTGCCACGCCATCAACGTCGCGCGCAGCCAGCGAAATAATGGTTTCGACTACACCTGGCGCGATGGCCATGCCGTCAATATTCAGGTCTGTCATAGTTCTCTCCGTTTCGCTTTGTTCTACCAAAATAGAACTAGTACTGGGTTCCCCTATTGCCGAGCTAACTTTCTTACAGTAAATCCCCCATTTGGGTTTCGATGAAGTCGGTTGCGGCTTCACCTGCACAGAACACTTCGTTATCTAACACACGCTGATGGAATGAAATGGTGGTCTGAATGCCTTCGATAACAAATTCATCAAGCGCACGACGACCACGAGCCAATGCTTCTTCGCGATCTTGACCAGAAACAATAAGCTTTGCGACCAGCGAATCGTAATAAGGCGAAATGCGCGAACCTGTATGAACATACGCTTCAACACGTACGCCAGGACCAGAAGGTGCTTCGAAGCGCGTAATGGTGCCTGGGCACGGACGGAAGCCGTTATCGGGGTCTTCAGCGTTAATGCGGAATTCGATTGCGTGACCAAACGGCGTGAACGGCGCTCGATCAGCGCAAGTCATGGGCTCGCCTGCAGCAATGCGAATCTGTTCTTTAATAATGTCAACACCCGTAATTTGTTCGGTTACAGGATGTTCGACCTGTACACGCGTGTTCATTTCCATGAAATAGAACTTGCCATCGGGAGCAAGCAGGAATTCAACCGTACCCGCACTGCGATAATCAACCGCACGCACAGCCTTAACAGCAGCGACGCTCATAGCGCGGCGCAAGTCATCGGAAAGCGCAGGAGAAGGAGCTTCTTCGATAAGCTTCTGATGACGACGCTGAACTGAACAGTCACGTTCGCATAATGCCACGCGGTTGCCAAAATTATCGCCCAGCACCTGCACTTCAACGTGACGAGGACGAAGAACAAGCTTTTCCAAGTACACGCCATCGTTGGCAAAAGCAGCACCCGCTTCGGTGCGAGCTGCCTTGTACTGAGCTTCTAAGTCGGCAGGATCATGCACTTCGCGCATGCCCTTGCCGCCGCCGCCAGCCGTTGCCTTAATTAGCACCGGATAGCCAACCTTGTCGGCAAATTCGCGCGCCTCTTCCACGGTATCGATAATGCCATCGGAACCAGGAACGGTAGGAACACCGCACGCCTTCATGGTGTCGCGAGCCGTGGACTTATCGCCCATCTTTTCGATACAGTCAGCAGAAGGACCAATGAAGACCAGGTCGTTTTCGACACAAGCGCGAGCAAAGTCTGCGTTTTCAGCCAAAAAGCCATAGCCCGGATGAATAGCCTGTGCACCAGTATTCTTTGCTGCAGCAATGATATTCGACATAACAAGGTAAGACTTTGCAGCCTGAGCAGGCCCGATGCATACTGCTTCATCAGCATATTGCACAGGATATGTATCGGCGTCTTCCGTGGAATACATGGCGACCGTTTTAACCCCCAGCTCGCGAGCCGCGCGCATAACGCGCAAAGCTACCTCGCCACGATTTGCTATGAGAATCTTTTCAAACATTATGCGGTCTCCGGAGCAAGCTGAGCAGCACCGTGCGGTTCGACATAGAACAGCACCGTACCGAATTCAACAGGAGAAGCATCTTCCAGGCACACTTCACGCACAGTGCCAACTTCTTCAGCGGTGATTTCGTTCATAAGCTTCATTGCTTCGACGATGCACAGGGTTTGACCTGCAGCAACTTCGTCGCCAACCTTCACGAATGCAGGCTCGCCAGGAGCAGGAGCTTCGTAATACGTACCAACCATAGGGGCCTTTACGGGCACCCAGCTAGCAGGACGATCGCCTGCAGGCTCAGCAGGCTTTGCTGCGGCAGGAGCCGATTCAGACGTAGCAACCGGAACAGCTGCTGCTGCAGGTGCTGCATAAGCAGGCACAGCGCCTGGCATACGCACGCTAACGCGAATACCTTCTTCCTCGACGGTAATTTCGCCCACGCCGCTTTCCTGAGCAATGCGTGTCAGCTCGCGAATCTGGTTGATGTCCACGTAATCGTCCTCCTTGATATTGCTTGATTCCTCGGCGAGCAAGAAATCGACTTTTTCTGATGAGCGGTGCTTGCTTAAGTACGTGCGTGCTTCGTTCGGGAACATGGCGTACATCAGCACGTCTTCTTCTGACTGAGCCAAATCGCCAATTTCGGCGGCGACTTCATCATACGTTGTGGTAACCAAAGAACCTGGAGCAACGTCAGGCGGCAACACTTCGGCACCGGCCGTAACTTTGTCCAGAATATCTTGAGCAATAGGACCAGGCGCTTTGCCGTAGAAACCGCACAGGTAGTCCTTCATTTCGCGCGACACAAGACCCCAGCGACGACCAGTCAGTACGTTCATAACAGCCTGCGTACCAACAATCTGCGACATAGGCGTAACCAATGGCGGATAACCAACCTCGGCACGAACCTTGGGGATTTCGACCATAACTTCGGGTAGGCGATCTTCAGCGTTCTGAACAGCCAGCTGAGCAACCAGGTTCGACATCATGCCACCCGGCACCTGGTGAGAATACACATGCATGTGCGTAAGCGAAGAAACGCCGCGCTTGTAATGGCCGCGCTTGCGAACGTTTTCCCAGTATTCGGAAATTTCGAACAACAGATCAAGATCGAGACCCGTGTCATAAGCGCTTTCACGCAAGGCAGCAGCAATCATTTCGACTGCTGGATGCGAATTACCAAAAGCCAGCGGAGCATGAGCAGTGTCTGCAATTGCAGCACCAGCTTCGGCGGCCTTTAGGATGTTTGCCGGTGCCATACCGCCAACATAGTGGCAATGCACGTGCAGCGGCAAGCCGATTTCTGCGTTGAATGCCTTAACGATTCGTTCGGCACGATACGGCGTAAGCAGACCGGCCATGTCTTTGATAGCAATGGTATCTGCACCCAACTCTTTCAGCTTCTGACCGTATTCCAGATAGCTATCAAGCGTATGAACAGGTGAAATAGTGTAGGAGATTGCGCCTTCAAAATGACCACCGCACTCACGGATGGCTTCGGCGTTGTCGACGATATTGCGAATATCGTTCAGCGCGTCGAACACGCGGAAGACATCCACGCCATTACGCTTAGCAGCGTGAATAAAGCGATGGACGATTTCCTGCGAATAGTGCTTGTAGCCAATAAGGTTTTGACCACGTGACAACATGGCCAAAGGCGTGTTTGGTGCCTGAGCCTTAATGGAACGCAGGCGTTCCCACGGATTTTCGTCGAGAAAGCGCAGGCAAGAGTCGAACGTAGCACCGCCCCACGCTTCGATGGCCCAATACCCCACCTGATCCATGGCGGGTAGGATGGGCAGCATGTCGCCAATGGTCATGCGCGTAGCCCACAAGGACTGCTGACCGTCGCGGATTGTCGTGTCCATGATGTGCAGTTTCGACATGCGCACCTCCTTCGTGTCTGTGAATGTTCGAAGTTCACATTATAGAAGAAGGGCCGCTGCGCTAGAGCAGCGGCCCCGAAACATACGAACAAGCCACATGAACGGCAAGAAAACACGATAGAGGAACGCGTTTTGCCTTCTATTTAATCTAAAGAACAACCATTTCGTGACCAAGTCGCGAGAAGGGCTGATAGCCCTGAGCGGTAATAACGCCACAATCTTCTAGGCGCATACCGAATTCACCGGGCAAGTAAATGCCAGGTTCAACCGTGACCACGTTGCCTTCGACAAGCGGAGAGTCGTTGCGAGCGTTCAACACTGGCAGCTCGTGACACTCAAGACCAACGCCATGACCAAGACCGTGACCCATACGGCCTGCAAAGCCGCCCTGAGCCAGCACTTGTTCTGCCATTTCGTGCGCTTGACGCCCAGTTACACCTGGACGCAACGCCCGCTCGACTGTTTCGTTGGCCTGGCGCAAAACATCCCAAGCTTGAGCCATCTTACCCTGCGGCGCACCCAAGAACACCGTGCGCGTCATATCTGCACAGTACCCTGCTACGCGCGCACCGAAGTCCATAACAACACACTGACCGGCTTCAAGTTTCTTATCACCTGGAATAGCATGCGGATCGGCGCCGTTTTCACCACAAGCCACAATGCTGCTAAATGCCAAAGCTTCAGCACCATGACTTGCCATGAAGTTATCTAATTCAACCTGTACTTCGCGTTCGGTCATACCTGGGCGCATAAAGCGAATGATGTATTCAAACGCAGCGTCGGTAACGGCCTGAGCAGCACGCATACGAGCAAGCTCGTTTTCATCCTTCACGGCGCGCAACGACAAGATGACATCGTTTGTTGGAGCAAGGTGACCCGAGCCAAACGATTCAACCGCCTTAACAAATTCAGCGTACGAAATCGTATCTTCGATTCCCAGCTTGCCCTCGAATGCGCCGTTGGTTCCAGGAGCAAGCAGCTGATGAGCAAACGTGAAGTGATTGATACGGCTTTCATCAATGGAAACACCGCTACCAATGCTAGAAGCAGCCGTGTACAAAGCATTTGAGTAACGCGAATCGGTGTGCAAAGAAACACCCGCAGGCGAAACAGCCAGCGCATGAGCACGCTCTTCATCGAAGACGTTATCAAAACCGGTAATCCAACGAATACTTGGCGTATCGCGAATAAGCAATGCAGAAAGACCAAGTCTGTTGCACGTACTACAAACAGCAGCTTGACGACGTGCAGAAATAAGCCCCATATCTGCAGAAGGAAGCGAACCATACGAAGGATTGGGGAAACCCGCAGCCAAGTCGACTGGCTTTTCGGGTTCTGTCTTTACGGGTGCTTCTACGGACTGAGCAAGAGGTGTTGTCTGAGCAACCACTGCAGCTGGCTGTGCAACCGCTTCTGGTTGTGGTGCCACTGCAGGTTGAGCAACCACAGCTGGCTGAGCTGCAACGGTTGACTGCGCAACTGCAGCAGGTTGAGCAACAGCTGTTGGCTGTTGAGCAACTGTCGGTTGAACAGCAACTGCTGACTGCTGAGTTACAGCAGGTTGAGCAACAGCAGCTTGCTGAGGAGCAACTGCTGGCTGAGCGGCTACCTGAGGCTGCGCTACAACTGCAGGCTGTGCCACAACTTCAGACTGAGGTACTGCCGCCTGCGGAGCCACTTCAGGCTGCGGAGCAACTGCTGGCTGAGCAGCAGGCTTTACCGTACCAGCCGACTTTACAGCGTTAAGCAGCTTCGCAACTGCATCGTCATTTGCATTCTTTTCTTTTCCTGCAACACGAATATTGGCGCCTTCAGCAAAGTTCTTTTCGTAGCCTTCGCCCAAACGCTTCAAGCCAACATTCGCCAGAAGAATATCGATAGCGCGACAGTAACCGCCAACACCCAAGCCCTTAACCTGAGCAATGCACACCGGAGCAATAACCGAAATATGACGGAATGATTCGCGCGCATCGACATCGGAAAGGTGTACTTCAACCACAGGAACACTGATAGATGCAACGGCATCGCGCAAAGCAATTGAATAATGCGTGTGAGCACCTGGGTTGTACACAATGCCATCAAACTTGCCTGCGGCACTATGAATCTTATTAATGAGCTTTGCTTCGCTATTTGACTGGAAGCATGTTAACAACGCACCGTGCTGCTCGGTATACATGCGCACGGTTTGTTCTAGTGTGACAAGCGTTTCTGAACCGTACACCTCGGGTTCACGCGTGCCAAGCATGTCTAAATTTGGTCCGTTTATGAGTAAGAACTTCCGCGCTGCCATGTTGTGCTCCATTTCACAATCCTTATCGATATAGCAGTACCCGCTAGTTTTACATATTTTCGCACTAAAACGTATAAATGAAAGCGTCTCGTTTCATTGTCTGTGGATTGAGTAGCATCTCCTGACTTGAACGGTATATCCAAGCTATAATATGCAGGTTCATCTTAAAAGACGAGAAGCGAGGATACACCAATGGCAATTTCTACCGCAGACTTCAAAAACGGTATGTGCATTGAATACAACGGTAAGCTTTGGACCATCGTTGAATTCCAGCACGTAAAGCCGGGCAAGGGCGGCGCATTCGTCCGTACCAAGATGCGCGACGTTCGCACGGGCCGCATTGTTGACAACACCTTCAACGCTGGCACGAAGTTCGATTCCGTCCGTATGGAAACGCGCAAGATGCAGTATCTGTACAACGACGGTTCCGACTACAACTTCATGGACAACACCACTTATGAACAGGAAGCCCTTTCCGCTGACATCGTGGGTGATGTTGCTAAGTGGCTGAAGGAAAACGACGAAGTCACGCTGCAGTATGCAGGCGAAGAACTGATCGGCATCGAACCGATGATGTTCGTCGAACTGGAAGTTGCTGAGACCGAACCTGGTTTCAAGGGCGATACGGTTCAGGGTTCCACCAAGCCGGCAACTCTGGAAACGGGCGCAGTAGTGCAGGTCCCTATGTACGTCGAAATCGGCGACGTTCTGCAGATCGACACGCGCGACGGCCGTTTCGTAAAGCGCATGTAATTGCGAACAAATATCAACGCAAAAGGAACGGGCCGCAAGGCGCTTTCCTTTTAGTTAGTTAGAACATTAAGGATGGTTTCATCAGGAACCGTTACGATTTCCCACGTGGCAATATCGCGGGCAAGAACAAAACGAACATCGCCGCCACGCGTTTTCTTGTCACGCTTCATCACCGCAAGAAGCTCTTCGGAAGTTGCTTCATAGTCAAGCGGTGTAAGACCCAATATGTCGAGCAGCTCAGTCTGCGCTTGAGCAAATTCACCAATTGCGCCTTGTTCGTCACCAAACACCTCTGCAGCAAGCTTTACTGCAAAACGCATACCTTCGGCAACAGCAGCACCATGACTAAAGGTACCAAAGCCCGTGCACGTTTCAATGGCATGACCAAGCGTATGCCCATAATTCAAGCATTCGCGCACGCCCGCACTTTCAGTTTTGTCCTGAGCGACAACGCCAGCCTTAAACACAACACAGCGCTGAATTGCTTCAGCAGCCACGTTAGCATCGCGCGCTGCCATTTCTTCAGCATGTTCAAGCAGCCAGAAGAAGAATTCGTCCGAATCAATAACGGCCGACTTTGCCACTTCAGCACAACCGCAGCGCCATTCACGTTCGGGCAGCGTTGTCAGCGTATCAGTATCTGCGCACACAAAAGACGGCTGGTAGAACGTACCGACCAGATTCTTTCCTTCGGGAAGATTAACCGCGGTCTTGCCACCCACTGAGGAATCAACCAAAGCAAGCAGCGTTGTAGGTACCTGCACAACAGGCACGCCACGCATATACGTTGACGCAATAAAACCGGCAAGGTCGCCAACTACACCCCCGCCCAGCGCAACAATGAAGCAATCGCGTCCGAAGTTAAGCTGTGCTAAGGCACTCCAAATTTCTGCCGCAACTTCGATAGCTTTAGTGTCTTCACCTGCAGGTACAGTAATATCAGCTGGTTTAAACCCAGCAGT
>JAZQRZ010000065.1:0-16372 GCA_045629845.1 Eggerthellaceae bacterium
GGTGGTGTACCCAGCCATGGATGCTGCGCTTCATTGTGCACCTCGTGGTGTTACCAATGCATTGGCCGCAGGTCTTCTGGGCATGTACCTGTTTTTAGCTATGTTGTACTTCATCGACATTTCGTCGCTTCTGCAGTGAAAGAAATGTTTGGAATAGGCTGAGAAGGCGAAGCGAGGTAAGGTAAAGCCAAAGGAGCCGAGAAATCCACTTTTGCCTGGGCTTGGCAAAAGTTAGTTCGAGGCGACGACGCGTCGAGCGAAGCTTCCTTCGCCCATCTTTCTGTTGACTACTGCAGAAGCGAGGAGATGTCGACGAAATACAGCATGGCTAAAAACAGGTACATGCCCAGAAGACCTGCGGCCAATGCATTGGTAACACCACGAGGTGCACAATGAAGCGCAGCATCCATGGCTGGGTACACCACCCACACGATAAAGGTAGCTGCAATGCTGTACACCAACGAGTTTTGCAAACAAACCTGCCCCATAAAGTTGAAAGGCATATCGCGATAATCCCACAGCTGATAATCTTGGTTGGCAATCATGCCCGTGATAAAGTCGATAGAAGTGCACACCAAAGCATTCAGCAGAAAGCTAAGTAACAGTGCCAGCAGTATGCGATTACCTGTCTTCTTCAAAAGCCACTGAGCAGCGGGCTGCAAGATTAGCACGATTGCCACCAGCGCTGCCCCTTCGGCTGTAAACGGGAAAAGCCACTGATCCCACAGCATGGCGTTGCTGGGGTCGTAGCCACCCATAAACACGCCCGCCAAAATAAGCTGGCAAAACAGGATTTCAGCCCAATGACCCAGAAGCGAAAACACGACAAAGTAAATCATAAGGTCACGCCAGAATTCCCATTTGCGCACTCGCTCACGCAAGGGCTTATCCCAGCCGTGATGGTCAGGAGAGCCTGGCTGCATATCGGGTGGTCTGTTCAATACAAGCTTTGCTTGGGGCGCAAAGATTAAATAAGCCGCAACTACTACAGCGCCCACGTATTCCAATATCATGAGCCCCGTTGTTGCTGTCTGTCCAACGTAGCTCGCCAGCGTGTCATACGCACCGAAAGCTGCATGATCAACTGCAGAAAGCAACGCGCAAGCAATCGCTGTAATTGCACCTATCCAGCGAGCAGTTTTGGCACGCTGAGACATAAGCCACAACGTTACTGAGCCACCTGCCATCAGGATTAAAACGCGAATCATACTGATGTCGTAATCAAACTGCACCGGAGCGCAAATAAAGCCAAACACAAGGGCAATAAGCATGGCAAGTACGAAGTATGCTTGACACAGGCGTAGACCAAGCGAGTGAGGGGTTTTTGCTGTATTACCCAGGCCCTGGGAACTCATACGCCACCAACCCTATCGTCTTGAAGCGAATAAACTTAGCTTCAGGCTTATACTTATGCTTGTCAAGTCACACTTAGCCATCGATTGTAGGCCGTAACCTATCAAGAAAGCTATAAACACTTTTCATGCGTGCAGCGCTTTATCAAACACTATTGATTACAATACAACACAAGGCGATAAGCAGGTGTTACGTAGCCATCGAAACGCGTACGGACGCGTTTCTTGAAATGGGAAAGGCGCGTTATGACAGACGACATTGCCAACAACATCGAACGTGGTGACGAAATCTTGCACGACAAAGTGGAAGATTTCAAAGAGAAACACCCCTTCTTCTTGGTTGACCTTGACTATGCTTTGTTCTTGCATGCACTTGAACGCGTTAACGATAATTCGCCTGTAAAAATCGCACGCAATGCCCTGAACGAAAAGCGCGAGTGGATTTCAGGCACAACGGTCTATAACGTCGGAAAGGTCTTCCTAAGCGATGACCATTGTCTTGTTTTCGTTCTTAGTCACAGCGATAACGTCATGACGGTCGCTCAACTTCTTGAAACGCTCTTCGAATTAAACAAGCGCATCGTGCTTGATAACTTCCCCCTAATGATTCAGGTAAACGAAGAAACGCGTATCGAGGCAACTGATTTATACGCACACTCGCTTGTCACCAGCATGTGGGCTGGTCTTCCCCTTGATGTTGTTCTTTGCTTTACGCAAGAACAGCCCAAGAAAAATCACTCGTCAGAGACGAACGAAGGCACTCAGGAAAAAGACGAATAAGCCTTCTTTGGTTTAACCCTGCAGTCTGGCAACAAGAGCATCAATCTGTTCGGACGTCATGCCGCCATACATAAGATATTGTCTTGCTGGCTCGACGTAATCAATCGAACGTAAATCAGCGTTCTTATCAACGCCCGCAAGGAACGAAAGCATGCCGTTCAAATACAACCCCGAAATTGCCTGATACTTGTCGGGGTCACTTTCCTTCGTAATTCCGTAATAATTCGCATAGGTTGCCATGTAATCAGCTTGCATCTCATCAAAGGTTGCACCTGTCAGCGCTTCCAGCAAAATGCAAACAAACCCCGTGCGATCCTTGCCTTCGATGCAATGGATTAGGTACGGACCATCATGCTGTGACATTTCAACCAGACCGGCTGCTAATTTCGCTGCATAATCCTGAGACGGATAACTTGCCGACAAATCAAGCAGACCCACAAGCCCCGCAGCGCGCAAGTCCTTGAAATATGAAACGTCTACGCCTTGCTGTTCTGAATCAGCAATATACGCATCAGCTTCTTTATCACTGTCAGACAAGTTAAGCACATAAGCAATGTTGAGCTGCTTCATTAAGCTTTCTACATAGGGAGCACGCCCATATTCGTTGTCGATAGGAGAAGCTGAACGATATGCAATAGTCGGAAGCAGCTTTCCACCAGATAACGCACGGAAATTGGCAAATACTTCATCGCTTGCATAATCACTGCGATTATTAGTGTAAACAATATCGAATGCTTCCTGTTCGGCTAAATAAGTACCCTTTTCAGCAAGTGTGATAGTAGCAGTGTCGCCTTCCTGTACACCTGCTTCATCCCATAACTTACCGTAGTTAATAGCTATAGCAATGTGAGGGTAGCCTGGATACCCCACGACCAACGGGTCGCCTACATTAACGTAATAGCCATTGTGATATGGAATCTGTTTTAGCTGATAGCCATTAGAAAACGACACATCAACGCTATCGCCGTATTCAAATCCGACTGCATTGAATTCATCGATGGTCATGTCAATGTATATGCTGCCGAAATTTGTATCCTTTATTATCGGGCAATCAACAACAGCTATCGTTGCTGCCTGCGAGCTTTGCGAGCTCGATGAACTAGACGAACTTTGTTGTGAAGATGTACAAGCAAACAACGCGATAGACATAAGAGCCGCTACCAACAATGCGATGATTCTTTTCACGGTGCCACCCTTCCCTAAAGGCAAGCTTCAGCCATCTAATCATAGTTGCTCAGCAAACTTGTCGCTTCTTATTCAAAACGATTCTTTACCTATAGTATCGTTTATCATGCAGAAACAATCAGAGCGCCGAAAGAAATACCGCGATGACGGCAACGATTGCACTTGCTTTAGGGGGTATCGCATGAGTGACCGAGCAATGCTCTACAGCATTATTTATGCGCTTGTGGCGCTCGATGGACGCGCGGAGACATTGTTCGGCGATGGCGCATCTCTTGCTTATGAAGCTTTCACACGTAGTGGAATGGGAAAAAAGTTTCCAGAGCTTTGGTTTGAATTACCTCTTTTGGGAAGGCCCTGGTTTGATCTGCATGTGCTTGTTGCTCAGGGAGATTTTGAACCTGGCACTACTTTTACCCCTGAAACCAGCGGAAACAATCCCGAAGCTTTCGCTTGGTTTGCCAACCAAAAGAACTATGTTAGACAGCTTGCACTAAGCTGGGACGTAAGTTCGGGCGACATCGAACAACCCGCTGTGCAACTTCTTCTGCGCACCAACAGCGCGCAAACTACCTGCGGTTTTCTTTCTGCAGTAGGCAGAGACGATGCGACCGATTCGTATCGGGCGTTTCTTAAGAAGCTACCACCAGACTGGTTTGCGTGTTACACCGGCGTGTTTCCACGACGCACAGTACCGTTTCTACGTATTGAATGCACCATTAATCGCAGCATTCAAGACGCCTATGCTAAAGACATCAGCATACTTGAAAAGCACCTACGCCAAGTTGGCCTTACTAACCTTGACGGCACCATACTTCCCTGGTGTCACGTTCTTGCCAAATCAAGCTTCGACCTTGAATTCCAATTCGATGTCGATCCCACTGGTTGCGCTTCCACCACGTTTAGCGCAAGCGTTCGCTTTCAAGCGCCCATTGAAGAAAGCGCCACTAAGTCGTTTGATCCTTATGGTGAAGCAGGCAAGCTAATGAAGCGCATCGAACAATGGGGGCTTGCTGACGACCGCTGGCAATTATTATCAGATACTATTGTTTCTCAGAAAGTCACCCGCAAAGGCAAATCGTCTTCTCTGTATTGCTACCCTGCCTTCATTAAGCTGCGCTGGAAAAACGGCGAACCCCTTGATGCAAAGACTTATCTTATTGCAGGCGCGCAAGAAGACTAAAAAGATTTCTCTTCTTTCCGTTCTAGAACGCCTGCACTTCCAAGGTAATAAAGCTTCGATGGTTGTAGAACACCTGCGTTCCAACGAGCCTTCACCCACTGAGGCATAAGGGTAAAAGCAAAGCGATCTATGCGGCCGTCATCCATTTCAACAGGAAGCGAACGAGCAAACGCTGCCTGCGCACCAAGATGCCAGCGACTATCGGCAATACCCCATTGCTCAAGAAGTCGCATAACACTTGACGCAGGCCCATCCGTAAACGAAGCAATCACTGCTTCTGGCTGTTCGATACCGAATTGTGCGTCGATAGCGAATATAGGACCAAGCGTGCCATCAGGAGCAATATCAAATTGGAAATCAACCCCTGAAGGCGCAGTAGCCAACAATGTGGAAGCCTGCTTAAGCGTGGTATCGGTATACGCCGTATAACCTATAGTATCGAACGCCGCAGCAAGACGCTTTGTATCACGAGCGCACGCCTGTTTCTCATCTTCAGCCAAGTAGCCACATACACGCAATGGCGACCCTGGCCTACCTCGAAACATCCCGAAGAACGACAAATCCCAACCTTCAGGCATTCGTTCATTCTGAGATAAATACAAGCTTGCCGCCTGCTCTTCCCCTATTGCCTTGCAAAACGGAATAACCAAATGGGTTTGATTGCGGGGCTGAAAATGAACAGCCGCACGCGGAAGCGATGCGTCCTTTACATCAATCTCGAAACCGCAACAGGTTTGAGGATAATCCGAACAAATACTGGCAAACCAATCAAGCATAGGTTCGGCACCTTCTGCGGCAGCAGATTCGACACGCGTTCCAATCTTTAAATCGGAATACAGCACCGTTACGTCAAGAAACGGATTGCCAATAAGAGGAAACTCTAAATAGACATTGGGGAATTTTTCACCCACCATGAAGGGTCGAAGTTCACGCCGAGCACGAGCCAAACTATCTCCGAACAAGACGGGGCCGCGACCCTCGTCAGCAGCCTGCAGTACAAGCACCTCGAACGAATCTGCATACGATGGTGCTTTCATGGCTATGCCTCCGTATCAAGCCTCTGACGCTCGACTAGTTCTGCGAAAAGCCCGCCCTTCGCAATAAGCTCTTCGTAAGTTCCCTCTTCAGCAATGCAGCCATTATCGACAACCATAATACGGTCGCAATGGCGCACCGTTGAAAGCCTATGAGCAACAACAATACGCGTACATTTCAATTGATCAAGTGAATCACTGACATGCTTTTGCGTCTTGTTATCAAGCGCGCTTGTTGCCTCGTCAAGCAGAAGAATTTTGCGATGACCGCACACTGCACGCGCAATCATAAGGCGCTGACGCTGACCACCAGACACGCCACCACTGCCTTCACTAATGATGGTTTGCATGCCCATTGGCATCTTACGGATATCATCGGCGATGCCAGCAATTTCAGCCGCTTCCCAGGCATCATCAAGCGTTGCCAACGGTGCAGAGATAGTAATATTACTCGCAATATCACCCATAAAGAGCCTGCCGTCTTGCATGACTGAACCAATGTGTCGACGCAACGAACGACGGTCTATCTTTTGCAAATCATGCGTTCCGTAGAAAATAGCACCATGTTCAGGTTCTTCAAAACCTAAAAGCAGGCGCATGATAGTCGACTTGCCACAACCGCTTTTACCCACGAAGGCAACATATTCACCAGGACGAACCGTGAACGACAAATTATGAAATACGTAGGGGCTGTCTTCGTTGTAGCGGAACGAAACCCCAGAAACTTCAACCCCACCACTAAGGTGATCGATACTGGGCTTTTCATCAGATGTTTCTGGTTCTGATTCAAGGATAGGAGCTATCATTTCCAGCATTGGATTAATCTGTGCAACCTGACCGGCCATGTTGGCAAGTTCTATTAAAGCTGCCGTAGACTGACCAAATGCCACGTTAAAAGCCATGTAATCTGCTACTGATACCTGAGAGCTACCGGCCAAATAGTAGATAACAATGGTACCGACTAAGCTTACGACGCCTACAAGCGCAGGAAGAGCACGCAGTATAGCTGGGCGGTTGTAAGCAACACGCGCATATGTTGCATAGCCATTCGCCCATTTTGCGAAAGCACGATCTTCAGCACCTGCAAGCTTAATCTTTTGGATGCCATTTAAAAGTGCTGTAACCGTACCAGACAGCTTTGCATTTTCTTCCATGGTTTCGCGCTCGTAGCGCATAGCGACCATTGTCACAGCTATTGTTAGCGTCGCTTGCACAACAATTATGAGCAACGAAGGCAACACGAGTATTGGTACATACATACCAATCTGGAAAATATAAACAAGCGATAAGATGGCCGTTAGGCCTGCGCCGAGCATAATCGTGGTAAGAATCTGCGCAAGCTGAGTAACATTTGACACACGAAGAGCCAGGTTACCTGATGCATATTGCTTGAAAAACGATGTAGGCAACATGAGTAATCGGGCAAACGTTGCAGCTTCAGTTGCAACGTTAAGCTTCAAAGAAACGCTTGCCATGACAAGATTGCGACACACGCCAATAAGCGCGCTTGAAACCATTACACCCAAAAGCAGCGCGCCGATAGGCAAGATAAGACCAGCCTGTCCCGATGGAACAACAGTGCCAAACGCAATTTGATTTGCTTGCGCAGGAAGCAAGCCGATTATCGTAGCAGCAAGTGCTGCTACAAATACGCGCAAATAATCGCTGCGATTAAACACCTGAAGAATAAAGGCCACTAAGTCGCGAACCTTCAAAGGCCTTGCTGGTAATGGCTTATAAAAGAAAACTGCATCTTCATCAATATGAGCTGCAACAGCTGCGTTAATTCCTACTTTTCGCCCACTAGATGGGTCAAGATAGCAATAGCCACGTGTGCCGCGCGGCAGGAGAGCTATGGGCTCGCCAGTATCAAAACGCCCTAGAAGCGCGCCAAATGCCTGCTTATACCACCCAGGTTCAAGCCGCACCTTACGATGCATAGTGCCTGATGGGCGGCAAAGCCATTCGATACGTTCGCCAACATCGGTAACACTAGCTGGAACATCCCCTACTTCAACACCGTTATACTTCAGGCATGTTTTAACCGCACCATCAGCTTGCTCAAGATCGTCAATCGTAAAACGAGGAGCTTGATTGGGACTGCTAACACTGCCTGCAAGCTTGGCATATGCCCGCTCGGTAAGCTCGGCATCAAGTCGTGCACGCGTTTCGATTTGTGATTCGAACCAGTTAGTCATTGCGCACCAACTCCGCATAGGCACCATCAACAGCAATCAGCTCTTGATGGGTACCGCGTTCGACCACTTTACCGTCTTCAAGCACGATAATCTCGTCGCAATCGCGAATAGTCGAAAGACGATGCGCAACTACGATGCACGTAATACCACGGTCGCGAATACGGCGAATAACCTCGGCTTCGGTCTGCGCATCAAGCGCACTGGTAGCTTCGTCCAATATTATGACGGTAGGATCTTGCGCAAGCACTCGAGCGATTTCGAGGCGCTGCAATTGCCCGCCTGAAAAATTACGGCCACCAGGCAAAATACGGCTTCCGTAGCCCCCGTCACGACTAAGAACAACATCATGAATCCCAGCATCACGACATGCCAAGATAACTTCAAAGTCTTCGATGGATCGATCCCAAAGTCGAATATTGTCACTTACAGAATCGTCAAAGGTAACGATATCTTGGTCAACAATAGCCAGCGACCCACGCAAAACAGGACGTGGCACATCAGCAATCGGCGTATCGTCAAATGCAATACTTCCAGACCAGGGTTCATACAGCCCACTGACAAGCTTTGCAATAGTGGACTTACCACAACCAGAACCACCCACCAGTGCAACCCACTGACCCGGCTTAAGATGAAGGTCAAAATTTTCAATAAGCGGCGGCTCGAGCGGAGAATACCCAAACGAAACGCCTTCTAAATCAACTTTACCCATAAGCTTTTCGCGCTTCATGGGAGTAATAATTTCGTCACTCGTATAAGGAACATCTACTTCGTAGCGCATAACGTCTTCGATACGTTCCATCTGCGTTTGCATCTCTTGAACGGTCTGCCCCATAGTAATGAGTTGATTTACTGGCGTCATGAATGCAGAAATAAACCCGGTAAATGAAAGAAGCGCACCAGGGGTAAAGGCATCTTGGACAATAAGCCAGATGCCGATGACAAGCACCGCAATGTTTGCAATGTTTGTCATAATAACGGGAATGGCGCCCAAATACTCGTTTAATCGCGTCATGCGATTATTTGCCTCGTTAACCGACGCTTGGAAGCCCGCCCATCGACCAAAGAAGCCCGTTTCAGCACCAGCAGCCTTGATTGTTTCAATCATTTCGATGCCGCCCACCGTAGTGGCGTACAGCTTACCCGCATCCATCATATTGGCACGGGAAATATTAACGCGCCTTTTAGAAATATAGCGCGCCGTCAGCGCATTAATAAGCACAGTTAATATGCCAACAATCGTAAGAACTAAGCTGTAGTTCACCATGATAACGAGATACAGTACCAGCATAATGGTGTTGATAAAAACAGGCGCAAGCTGCCCCACAAGCTGGAAAGCAATGGTCTCGTTCGAAGTTTGGCGCTGCTGCAAATCACCAACCATGCGCTGCGCATAAAAACCAACTGGCAAATGCAAGAGGTGGCGCATAAAACGCGAGGATGACACAACAGCTATCTTTCCTTGAACACGAACAAGGTAAATGGCATTCAAAAAAGAAACGATAGCTAAAACAACAGCTAAAACCAGCATTACTATGATAAGCGGAATAAGCCATTCGCGCTGGTCGCCTGAAAGAATGCAATCCATAAACACTGTTCCAAGCGACGTACTAATAATGGTTATAAATGACGTAACAGCAGCGGTTAGCATGACAAAAGCAATGGCAGGACCTAGTCCTTCCAAACGCTTTCGCGCATAAGCAAGGGTATCAGGCTTTGTACCACCTTCTTCAAAAGCATCGGTCTTTTCAAACACAAGCGCGACACCGGTAAAGGATTCTTCAAATGCTTCGAGAGGTACCTTTATTTGACCACGGGCAGGATCGTTAATAATCGCCTTGTTTCCACTAAAGCCGTTAAGAACGACAAAGTGATTAAAGTTCCAGAAAATGATACAAGGGAACTTGCCCTTTTTGCGCAATGCGTTGATTGAATAGGTCATGCCTTTTGCGGTTAAACCGTAGCTTCGAGCTGCCTTTAGAATATTGGAAGCCTTCGAGCCATCGCGCGACACACCACAATCGGCGCGCACCTTTTCAAGCGGCACCCATTTGCCGTAATACGCAAGAATCATGGTCAAACAGGCAGCGCCACATTCGAGCGCCTCCATCTGCATGACCTGAGGGACTTTCGCCACCTTTGCCATTACGTTAGCCCCAATTCTTCAGAATAAGCGAAATCGGAGCAACGCGACTGGTTGTAATGGTTACAGCTACAGGCACCCCTTCAGTAAGTTCACTGACATCTCCTTGGAAAAGAACGGGATACGCCCAGTCACCTTCAAACAGCGTCTTAACCAAGTATTCACTACCGATAAGATCGTCCCATTCTTCAGGAGCATTTGGAACTGGAGCTATGTACTGCACCACCATGGTTTCGCCACCCACCTGCGCAACATCGCCAACTGTAACATTGGCCACATCTTCTGCAGACAGGAAGCATACCGCGGCAAGCGAAGAAGAATCGTCTATTCCTTGTTCCTTGAGGTTTTTAGACACAGCCGAAATGTCAACAACGGCGCCAGTAGTTGAAACGCTGGTCGTAACAGAACCAAAAATTCCCCAAGCCAGTAAACCAGCAAGCAAAGCAATGCAAGCCGCAAGAATCAACCATACACTAGGGTTGGTTACTCGAACATATTTGTCCAAATCGTCGGGACTGCGTAGCTTTTCAGCTGCTTTCTTATTAAATATTACAGTTGAAGCATCAGCCATTATTTGCGCCTTTCGGCCATAGTGCTTTACGCATTATCTTAGCTAATTATAGCGTTTAAAAGGCGATATGCTGAACTCTGGCTTCAAGTCGCTAGAAGGATGATAATTCCGTTCGAACATGATTAACGAACCATGACACCATGTCTTGCAACGTTGCTTTCGCAGACTCTCTTACATCAGCAATTGTTTCGGCTAACTCTTCACTGTTCTCGTACGCATAATCAAGAGCAAGTAAGAGGCGCGGAGCAAGATCAGCATCGTCAACGTGAAGTAAAAGATTCTTCTGCGCGCCCAGCTCTGCCGACAAGTTATCAAGGCGCTCATCCATTGATACGGCAACCGTAGGCACAAGGCCATCAATAGCAAGCACCTGCGCATGGTAGCGCGATGTAACAAGCAAAGACAGCGAGCGAAGCAGCTCGGAAATGAAATAACCGTCTGTGTCTTTTGAAAGAACAAGTGGCACATTTCCGCCCATGCGTTCATTCAGCAGCCTACAAGCTTGCTCGTCTATCTTTTCCATGCCGAAGATTACTGGCTGATAGCCACGTTCGGCGCAAAACGTAATCGCCGCCTGAGCCAATGCATCAATATACGCGTGAAACATTTTTTCGCGATATTCAGACCAGCTGAAGAAATACAAGCTTTGGAACTGAAGAGATCTGTCGCCTGAAATAAGCGAACGAATAAGCTTCGCTGGCGAAGGTTTAACTGGCCAACAAAACGGATTCACAGGCGCAATGCCAAGCAGTGGTTTTTCTTCATTCAAGTGAGCATCACGCAAAAAGGAAGCGACTTGCTCTTGTGCTTGAGAGCTATCAAACAACCACGCCGTATCAGTGCCTAGATGCCCCTTTAAACCCAAGCGGTTTCGTTCTTTATCTGATTGCGCACTGCGTGTAATGAAATACGTGTCTGAACACAAATCGCGTGCCGTCTGTTCAAGATATGGCTCCATTTCACCAATTTCCGAGCCAAACGCAATACTGGGTTTTCCTTGAGTCTTCGCAATTCCTGCTGCCTGGCAATTGTAAAGCGTCAAAGCATCCGCGAATTTACTCTTCAGCGTAGACCCTTCGCACAACACAATGACATGATTTTCTGAACAAGCTTCGAATAGCTTCTTGAAAAACAAGGTATTGAACGGCACTTGTCGAGCTGTTTCTTTGAAATACACTGCAGTACTTGCTTCGTCAAGCGTCATAACCGACAGCTCAACTTCGCCAGGTTCAAAAGCTTCCGTTATCTGCTGAGCCAATGCTGCAACACGAACATCCGAGCCTGTGTTGCGCGCACCGTTATAACCCACCAAAAGAATCTTTGCTGTCTCTCCAGGATGCCATCCACCAGGCTTCATTCCAGGCATAACCTGAGCTGCACCCGCAAACGCACACGTAAGACGAACTATCAATGCTACAAGACGATCCAATGTTATCCTCCGAATCTTTCGTTACACACCCGCGCAACTTTCGTGGCAAGCGCCATGATTGTGAGCATGGGTGGATTACCAGCCGATCGCGGCAAAAGACTTGCGTCGGCGACATATAAGTTTTCTGGCAGAAAATCATGGTGAAGCGTTTCAGCTTCCTGCTTTGTCAAAGGCAAGCAACCGCCAGGATGTCCTGCGTTCAACGTGCCAAGGAACATCTGGTCGCGACGGATACCCAGTTCTTCAAGAACAAGACTTGCTTCTTCGACCGAGCGTTCGATAGTGCGCCTATCATGAGCTGTCACAGGCTTGTTAAGCCTTTTACCATCGAAGCTTCCTTCACTATCATCGGCGTATTTCACCATGATGCTCATGATGTCAGTTGAAGACATGCGCCAATCCTTATTGAAAAAGAACGACAACCAGTCGAAATAAGGCGAAAGAATATACCCATCACGCTGCGAAACAAACGGCATGGGCAACTGAGCCTGTAAACGTGCATTTTGCCAAGGAGCAGCAACGCAGATAACAGGGTCAACAAACAATGTTGGCGTCGTTTCAAAACCTGACGCATTTAAGATGACGGGGGTATTCAAACCGCCTGCCGCCAAAACAACAAGATCAGCTTCGGCAACATGGCGAGCACCGCGCTCACGGAAAACAACACCCGTTGCGCGCCCTTGTTCAACCAGAACGCGTTCGACCTTGCACGCAGTCTTCAGTTTTACCTGAGGCAAAGCATTAAGAAGTTGGTCTGCTGTCCACTTTGCGCCAAAACGGCACCCAAGCACACATCGCCCGCATGCAACACAGCGATTTGCGTCTTCCATAAATTTGGGTGTGACCTGCGGATCAAACCCAAGATGTTCAAACGCATCAAAAAGACGAACGGTAAGATCAGACCATCGATGATAATGATTCCTTGTTGTAGGCACTATTTCCGCAAGGCGTGCAAACTCTGAATCAAGATTGACGCCTAACTCGCGCAAAACACCATCACAACGAACGGCATTTCCTGTTGCAAGAGCAGTTGTTCCGCCAACGCACTTCCCATTCACATGTACAAGTCCACCCTGCGCCTTAACAACGCGCATGGCCGGAAAAAGTGCGCTAATCATTCGCTCGTCAACAAAGGCGCCAACTTTACGCATCGGTTCAAGCGATTCAAGACGATACGAAAACGGATCGAAAGCGCTACCCGCCTCAAAAACCGTAACATCAAAGTGCTGGCTTAGCTCAGCTGCAACAGCGCATCCCCCTGCGCCACTTCCCACAACAATCGCTTTTTTCATTACTGCACCTCGCTTCCGCAGTAATCGCAGCCCAGACAAGAATTGTTAGGTACGCTTTGGTTATCAAAACACGCCCTACAGTTCGAGCAGCCCTCAGTTATGCGCATAGTAAAAGTAAGCTTGCCACCTGCGCAAAGGCCGCTGATAAAACCGCTATCGAAAGCGGACATGAAAGCACAAATTTCAGGTGTATACCTTTTGCTAAAGAAGCACTGGCGGAACACTAACGTTCCCGGGATGTCACCCGTAACATCGATGCCAATGATTCGGTAAAAGCGCGAAACCAGATGAGCAAGCCGTTCATCACTCGGAGCAAGCACAACACGCACCTGATTTCCAAGCTTTTCGGCAAGTATAGTAAGGCGCTCTTTTCGTTCAGCGGCATACGAAGGTGATTGAAGCGCCTCTTCAATACAAGCAGCGCTAAACTCTGTGAACGCATAAAGATCCGGGCGATCATGCTCGTATGAAGCACACACCTGCCCCACTCGAGGAGCTTCTACTTCAAAAGCACGAGCAAACGTGTTGCAAAGAATCTGCACCACTATTACTTCTGCCCATCTTGGCAGCGGCATATGCATGAACGCCTGAGTCCTCATTTACATCAGCGCTCGCATCCCACATGCAGTGCATTTGGCACATTTGTAGTCGTGGGGTTATCACCATACAAAGCATCGATACTTGGGCTCAACCGACTTGCAACACCTGACCGACGAAGCTTCAGATTTGGAGTAAGGTCGCCATTTGCAATGCTTAACTGCCCATTCATAACCGCCCAGCGCTTTACTTGCTCTGGATGAGAAAGCTGCGTGTTCTTTAAGCGAACCAACTGATCAAATTCATTAGCAGAAAAATCGGTAACGTCAGCTTCCAGCCACATAAGCGCACTTACATAAGGCTTACCTTCGCCAACAAGCAGCGCTTCACTTACGCCAGGAATGGACTTTAAAAGTGTCTCAACCTTCTCGGGGCTGATATTCTTGCCATACGACGTTACAACAAGTTCTTTTTTACGCCCCCCAATTACCAGATTTCCTAACGCAGATAAGCTGCCAAAATCACCCGTTTCAAAGAAACCGTATTCATCAAGACAACTCCCCTGACCATCGTAGCCAACGGTTACCTGAGGTCCTGCGACAAGAATTTCGCTATCGTCATTAAGAGCCACACGGGTATCAGGAAGAAGCGCACCAACACTTCCCAGTTCGTTTTCACCAAGACGACTAAGCGCGATAAGCGGTGCTTCGGTAACACCGTACGCATTGTGGATTTCGATACCAAGACCGCGGAACGATTCCAGTAGTTCCATACTAATTGGCGCTGACCCCACAATAAGCTGGCGACACTTATCAAGACCTGCCTTACGCAAAAGTCCTGCGCGTGCCACACGAGCCAACATTTGCTTTGCTGGACCATCAGGCATAGCAAGGTAGCGCTTTCCTATATCAGACGTCGCAAACTGATCCCAAACTTTCTCGTAAAAGCGCGGTACCGAGAAGAACAGCGTTGGTCGAACCTTAGGAAGTGTTTGAGCAAGCATCGAGAAGTCGTTAAGGAAATACATCTCGATGTCAGTCAGCATGTAATACGGGGCATACGCGACAAGAATGCCTTCAACCACATGACTCATCGGCAAAAACGACAGATAACGCATCTTGGAATTGCGCGTTTTCCAGTCAAGCAGCGAAGGCATTGTTTCGCCCATCCAACGTAGCTGAGCCTGATTAAACATCACGCCCTTTGGCTTACCCGTCGTACCAGACGTATAGCGAATAGTGGCGATATCGTCATAAGATGGGGGTTGCCACGTTGTCTCATTCGCCCCACTTTCGATAAAGCTTTCCCACGATTCAAGCCCTTCGATTGGCTTATCAAGAAGTGAAACAAGAGGTATATCCAAAGCTGTCGGCAACTCATGTGCAAGCTTTTCAGTACCAACAAACGCAAGAGCAGCATGCGAACGATCAACTAAGTCGACAACGTCAGCAGCGGGCGAAGTGTAATACAAGGGAACGCTTGTCGCGCCAACAAGACCAATAGCCGCATCCGCTATAAAGTAGCGCACTGAGTTTACACCCATCAACGCGACGCGGTCGCCCCTACCCACACCACGTGCATGCAAGGCATACGCCATACGTTCGACAGCTTCTTTCACTTCCGAACCCGACATCTTGCGCATACCAGATTCAGATGCATCGTAATAGTCGATAGAAGCTTTCCGCGAGGTCATTCTGACAAGAGCCTGCTCGAACACCGTGCGACCCGTATGATTCAAGAAGCCCTTCTGCGTGGCGTACGCCAACAGTTTGGGCAGATAATCTTGCCAGGAAGGTATCGAAGAACCCATAAGAGCACTTGCATTGGCAGTTTCGAATGTTCTGTCCTCGGTAAAATAAGGAGCAAGTGCCAACATGTTCTGCAATGAACTTTTACGTTTAACTGATCCACTAATCTGAAGATTACGCGCACGACCTGCTGCACTAGCACCAGGGACCGGTACAAACACTACAGCACCTGGGTCAAAGCTGAGATTCTTCTTTGCCCATGCGCGAACAGATTCGATTAGCTCCCCAACTGTTGGCTGCAGCTCTGTCGGAATAACAGCATGGAAAGTCTTTCCAACAGCCCGCAAGTCAAGAGCTGCACGCACAGTAAGACGTGCAACATAATCAACAGGCACCATATTCACTCGAAGCGATGACTGTGTAGGAATAACTGATAGCTTGCCTCTAAGGTAAAGCTTTAACGGGTAGTACATCGTATTGAATGTTGCTGCAAAGCCAGTAACTGAGTCCCCCACAATTTGTGCGGGACGGATAATACTTACTGGTAAAACCGCACCAGCTTCATGCACAAGAACCTCAGCAGCATGTTTTGTTTGTTCATACAGGCTGTTGAACTGCGCATCTTCCAACTTAGAAAGACTATCTTCAGCAATAAAGCCTTCGCGAGTACCTGCAACATAAGCAGTAGAAATATGAACGAAGCGATTCAAGCCGCCAGCACGACGCGCCGCATCAGCAAACAACAGCATGTTCATTGTGCCCGTGACGTTTACATCGCCAAATCGCTCAGCTGTCTCGTTAACCCCTATTTCAGCTGCAGCATGAATGACAAGAGTTGTTTTAGCCGCAAGATTCGCATACACCTCGGGTTCAAGACCAAGATTCTCGCGGGTAATATCACCGACAACAGGTACAACCTCTTGCCC
>JAZQRZ010000066.1:0-2269 GCA_045629845.1 Eggerthellaceae bacterium
TCTGCCCCGCAGGAACTAGTTGCCATGATTGTTGGTAAGGCTGTTAACCTGGCTCACGATATGGATAAGCCTGTTATTGGTTTGGTCGAAAACATGGCTTACTTCAAGTGCGACAAGTGTGATGCTGAACATTACATTTTCGGCGAACCGCAGGGCAAGGTTGTTGCAAAGCGCTATCAAATTCCTGCGCTGGCAACGTTGCCTATCGATCCAACTTTTGCTCGTTTGTGCGACGAAGGTAAGATTGAAGAATACGACGTCAACGGCGCACTCGATTCCATTATTGGTCAAATCGAAGCCGTAGCTGCCCGCAAAGATTCTGCTGAATAATTAGGAAAAGGGCTAAGCCCTTTTCCTACTTTTCTCACCTTGAAGCCGCTGGTGAGAAGTGTGCGTAATAGCATCCCTTCTTTTACAGACTATTTGTGTCATAAATCGTTGTTCTAGTTTGCAATTCTCAGGCATGTATCGTCCTTGAATTGCTATGATGGGTTCAGCGTTGTATCACGAGACCTAAAGGGGGTCGCTATGGGGATGAAGGCTGAGGAAAAGCTCGAGATTTCTTTCGACGAGCTGACGACGTACCTGCATGCGCATCATTCGGTGTATATGGATGTAAACGGCGCCAGCTACTATCTGACCGACGTGAATGATCGCTATTGGCGCGTTCAGGACACCTCGAAGCTGAATGAGAAAAGCCACTATGTTGATTGTAGCGAGCTTGTTCCGACTATCAGCGAGTTCTTGGCGCTGCCGTTCGGCGAGGAAAACAAGTGTATTAAGGACTTGTTCGATGAAGCCGAATTCTACGAGTCGGTAAAGCCCGAATAACGCACAATTGAATATATCTGTTGAAGCGGCTCCTTCGGGGGTCGCTTCTTTATGCTGATACAATTAGTTGAAGAGATAAGGAGAAGATTAAGTTTAATGAGTACGCTGAATGACATCGAACAGGTCAATGTTTCGCAGGCGATAAGTCAGGAAGAAAATGCTCCCGTGCATCTTCCTGATGGGCAAGATGCTCGTATCGACAATGGGGAAGAGCATGGCGAAAGCCCTAAGGCTGTTATTGCAGCAGTGCTTGCAAATATTGCCATCGGTATTGTGAAATTCATTGCTGCATTCATTTCTGGTTCGTCAGCCATGATTTCTGAAGGCATTCACTCTATTGTTGATTCAGGCAATGGTCTGCTTATTTTGTTTGGCATGAAGCGCGCAAGTCGCAAGCCAGATCTTGCTCATCCGTTTGGCTATAGCCAAGAGCTGTATTTCTGGACACTTGTTGTTGCAATCATGATCTTCGCCTTGGGCGGTGGCGTGTCGATGTATGAAGGCATTCATCGCATTATGGAAATCACGCCCGAAACTACGCTTGGCGATCCAACATTAAACTATGTCATCATCTTGATTTCGGCTGTCATTGAAGGCGTGTCGTTATCGGTGGCTTTGCGCGAGTTTAATGCTGCGCGTGGCGACATGAAGCCGCTGCAATTTGTCAAGGAAGCAAAAGACCCCAGCTTGTTTACGGTGGTGTTTGAAGACTCGGCAGCTGAAATCGGATTGTTCTTTGCGTTTTTGGGTACGTTGCTGGGGCATGTAACGGGCAATCCGTATTTCGATGGCATTGCTTCGGTAATGATTGGTCTTTTGCTTGCAACAGTGGCTGCTGTCTTGCTGCGCGAAACCAAGGGCCTCATTATTGGCGAAGGTCTTAATGGGGAAGAGCTGCGTCATGTAGCCCACATCGTGGAAGAGAATCCTCGAGTAACAAAGTGTGGCCGCATTTTGTCGTTGTATCTTGGTCCGCATGACATGCTGCTTACCATCGATGTGACCTTTGACGAAAATGCAACTCGCAATGATATTGATGAGGCAATCGATAGCATTGAACGCTGCATTGTAACGGCATTCCCGCAGACAACGCGCATTTTTATCGAACCCGAAAATATGGAAGCTACTCAAGCTGCGGCTAAGCGCGCTTCGAAGCTCATTGCTTCTATGCGTCGTTAATCTGGAAGCTTTCCTGTGGGACTTGTCTCACAATATGGAGAGCGATTCATAACGAAAAAATGCTGCTTGACCCGACTTCGCGTTCTGATAATATAGTCAAGCACGTTTTCGGGGCATTAGCTCAGCTGGGAGAGCGCATGGCTGGCAGCCATGAGGTCAGGGGTTCGATCCCCCTATGCTCCACCAATAACACCAGGTCAGGACGTTGTTCCTGGCCTTTTTTTGTAGAGCAAATGTAGAGCACAACGCCTGCTCTACA
>JAZQRZ010000067.1:0-1580 GCA_045629845.1 Eggerthellaceae bacterium
ATCTTTGTGCCGAAAAATGCCTTCTTATTCATAGCGGCTCGCAATAAGATCTTTGATTTCTTGGTCGGACATTTTGCCAATGCGTGCATTGTGCTTGCGCTGCGAAATAGCCTTCATGCGAGCAATAGCCGTTGTCTTCGCGGAGCTTTCTTCACCAGAGGGCTGGGGAAGACTCATGCCTTCGCAAATTGCATCAAGAAGAATTGAGCCACAATACTGGCCGTAAGACATGTTGAAGTGCTTACGCGTTAAGCTATCTGCGTACGCAAGTCGTTTTTCGTCTGCTCTGCTTGAAAACGTCTTAGTTGCCATGCTTCCTCCTAAAACGTAAACAAGTATATCATGAAAGTGTAAACACGTAAACAAATGATGGAGCAAGCTTTGGCTTGTGTTGTTAGTATTTATGTAACGACATGGTGCCAGAATAGCTAAAATGCTATATGACCTGCGCAAATGCATTACAATTATGTAGTTTACGGTCGCTGAATTCCAATGATTACCCATATGCAAGTGGAGGCTTCCATGAGCAAGACGAATGCGGTATCGACAAAGGCTTTGTACAGGCGCACAATCGCAGTTTTCTTTCTTGCGGTTGTGATACTCGCAACAGCATTGGTGTTTGCAGCTAATACGGTGCCGCAACAGGCGCTGGCAGATTCCGAATTAGAGGTCAGCGCTATTAACACGCAGTCCGACGGTAGTGCTAGCGGCAGCGACGCGAGCGCAGCTGCAAGTGTAGGAAGTCAAAATGAATTGACCACCCAATCCGATGATTGGGGCTTTCCGACAAGAATCACATTCAATACCTACTATGTCGATTACAACCTGAAGGGCAAGTTCACGCTGAATGATTCCAAGTACAGCGATGGGACCATAGGTTGGGAACTTCCGCTTTATGCTAACTATGTCGACGTGCCGACAGTGTATGTGGTTGGTGTTTCGAGCGAAGCGACGCGTTTGCAAGTTCCCGAGGTTATTTATTTAGACAGCACAACAAAGGCCGAAATCGAGCGCTATGTGTTTGGCTTGCTTGAAAGGTATAAAGGAATGGTGCAAAACCCCGAGGGCGAGCAGATGTCCAGCGATGTTGCTGGCTATTACATGCGGGTTTTCACTACGTGGCTTGATGGCGATTGGGAAAACAAGTCATACAAACCTAAGCTAAAAAGCTTCAGTGCGGGCCTTCCGGTCGAGCGCGTTTATGCAATGGATAATTATCAGGGCGAAGCAACGTATACCTCCAGTTCGCTTAAGACTTTAGCGTTTGAGGAAACGGGGGCTGATACTTCTTCTTGGCCAAAGCTGCAGATTAACGGCTTTAAGGGTCTGACTAATCTTTCGTCAATTACGTTGCCATCGGCCCGTAGGCACTACCTGGGTAGTGGCTGTTTTTCGAATACAGGAATTGAAAGCATTGCGCTGACTAGTAGCCTGCAATCCGTGAGCTTTACCCGTTATTCGCATAACACTGCAGATGATGGCGCGTTCTCGAATTGCCATAATCTTAAGACAGTGGACATGTCAGCGCTCGCAACTAGTTTAGATCGTTTAATGTTTTGCAATTGCGAAAACCTGACGAC
>JAZQRZ010000068.1:0-2405 GCA_045629845.1 Eggerthellaceae bacterium
TGTTGAACGTGGACTTGATGTGCGCAGCGCCGACGGCGATGTTCTTACGCTCGGAACGCTTGACGCGCGTAGTCACCTTTTTCTTCTGTGCCATGTGTCTTTACCCTTACTTCTTCTTGCCGCCGATTTGCTTGCGCGGACCCTTGCGGGTGCGGGCGTTCGTGTGCGTGCGCTGACCGCGAACGGGCAGGCCACGACGATGGCGCAGGCCGCGATAGCAGCCGATTTCCATCAGGCGCTTCACGTTCTGGGAAACCTCGCGATGCAGGTCACCCTCGACGGTGAGGTTGTTCTGGATGTAGTCGCGCAGCTTCGCGAGCTCCTCTTCCGTGAGATCGTCGGTGCGGGTATCGGGGTTGACGCCCGTTTCCGCGAGGATCTTCTTGGAAGTAGTAAGACCGATGCCGTAGATGTAGGTCAGACCAATCTCCACGCGCTTATTGCGGGGAAGGTCGACACCAACAAGACGAGCCATATAACGTATTCCTTCCTTAACCTTGACGCTGCTTGTGACGCGGATTGTCGCAAATCACAAAGATCTTGCCATGGCGACGAATGATCTTGCACTTGTCGCACATCTTCTTGACCGAAGGACGTACCTTCATAATTCAATTCCTTTCGGTTTTTCCTTACTTTGCCTATCTATCACGGCCAGCCGCTGCCGATGATTTTCTTACTTGCTTGTTCCGTTTCTTGGCGGACGCCCGAAAAGCGCCCCTACGGAAGGAAAGGAACACACCCCGCCGTAATTTGAAGCCAGATACTTACTACTTACTTAAAGCGGTAGGTGATGCGCCCACGGTTGAGGTCGTACACCGACAGTTCGACGGTGACTTTGTCGCCCGGCAAAATCTTGATGTAGTGCATGCGCATCTTGCCAGAGATGTGAGCCAAAATATTGTGGCCGTTTTCCAGTTCGACCCTAAACATTGCGTTCGGCAATGCTTCGAGGACTGTGCCCTCGAGTTCGATGACATCCTGCTTTGCCAACGGGTTTCCTCCATACCAATAGTCATTAAGCAGCAACGATACATGTTATGCGAGGTCGCACCATGAATACAAGAGGAAATTAAGAGCGCACAAAACCTTCAAACCGTTCCCTGCAAATAATTCACAACGGCTCGTGGTGCCTGCATGTCAGGCGTGCGACTCGAAGATCGCGCAGTTTAGCGATTGCAGGTTGGGACTGCGTTTCGCAACTGCCAGGTATTGTTCGCGCATGTTTGCGCGGCCGCCTTGTCGGCCGAGGCGGTATTGTAGCGCAAGAAACTCAGGAACGCAAAGCGCTGGATTGAAACCAAGACTTGCTTGACGAAATAAACTATAACTTGGCGAGTTCCCAGAAAGTGATGGCAGCGCAAGCAGCGACGTTCAGAGAATCGGTGCCGTGGTGCATGGGAATGCACACCGTGTGGTCGCAGGCAGAAATGGTGGAATCGGCAAGACCATCCCCTTCTGTACCCAGCACGATGGCAAGCTTATCAGCTTCATGTAAGCGTGGGTCTCGCAGGTCAAGCGTATCGTCACGTAGAGCTAATGCAACGCTCACAAAGCCTTGCTCACGCAACTGCGGTAGAAGTGCAGACGCCCAGTCACGACCACCTTCAATGCGGGCCCAAGGAACCTGGAAGACAGCACCCATGCTGACGCGAGCGCAACGGCGGTAATACGGGTCGTGGCACGAAGGCGTGACCAGCACCGCATCCCAACCCAGCGCAGCGGCCGAGCGGAAAATGGCACCCATATTGGCGTAGTTGGTAATGTCTTCCAAGATTGCAACGCGATGCGCGCCTTGCAGCACATCCGCCACGCTACGCGGCTCAGGCCGCTCGAAGCAAGCAAGCGCACCGCGGACAACCTCGTAGCCAGTTAGTTCGTGATGGTGCTCGGCGCTTACTAAGAATAAAGGTGTTTCGGGGTATGTTGCCTCGATGCGCTCAACAATGTCGCGGTCATGCTCAAGCCAGCGGTCGTCAACCAGCAGCGATTTCGGGCGAATACCAGCATCAAGAGCACGCTCGATTACACGCGCTGACTCGCCGATGAACAGACCTTGCGGATTGTCGCGGCGAAAGCCCTCGCCACGCTTCAACTGGCCGTCTGTCATACCAGAATACGGCCGCAACCTGCGGTCAGATAAATCTGTTAGTCGAATGATTGGCATGTTCCTCATTATAATCGAGGTCTCGCAGGTGTAAGCCTCTACGAATAAAAAGCGAACAGGCACGAACCTTTACAGGTTTCAGCAACATGCCAAAGGCACGCAGGCGCACTCGCGCCCGCACCCCACACGAACCGACACGCTAGTACAAACCCATGCGAATAAGGGACTACTCTTTTATCGATTCATGACCACCACGAAGGCAATGATAATCGCAATAATCAGCACGATAAGAATGCCGATT
>JAZQRZ010000069.1:0-5477 GCA_045629845.1 Eggerthellaceae bacterium
AAGGGCATGGCTCGTATCGTTTCGTGCTTAACGACGGCACGGTTATTTATGTTGACCCCTTCATCGGGGGTGGCTATGACCTTCCAGCCAATCTGGTCTTGGTAACTCACGAGCATTTTGACCATAACCAGGTGGATAAGATGCCGCATGCAGCTGGTTGCGAAGTGCTGCGCGCTGTTGATTTTCATCCAAATCCCGAAACTTATCGAGCATTTGATTCGCATGGGGTGCATATTCAGCCCGTTCAGGCGTGCAACAAGAATCATCCTATTGATAAATGTGTTGGCCTGGTTCTTTCTTTTGATGGCATCAAGTTTTATGCGTCGGGCGATACCAGCACTACTGACGATATGTGTAGTGGAAAGCTGGCGGATATGCAGCTAGATTACGCTGCTTTTCCAGGTGATGGTTTTTACAACATGAACGTTGAGGAAGCTTCGGAATGTGCGCGTCTTGTCGCGGCGCGTCATAGCATCCCTGTTCATCTGGTACCGATGGATGACCCTAATGACCCTGCGCAACTGTTTAGTCTTACGCAGGCAGAAGCTTTTCAAGCGGAAGGGCGCATTATCGTTCAGCCTGGTGAAGAGATTCAGCTCTAATA
Organism: Eggerthellaceae bacterium; assembly: GCA_045629845.1. Lineage (GTDB taxonomy): Bacteria > Actinomycetota > Coriobacteriia > Coriobacteriales > Eggerthellaceae > UBA9715. The sequence continues at coordinate 605 of JAZQRZ010000069.1, forward strand.
CGAAAAAACTTATAGTTTTCTCTCATGTTTCCTTCTGGGAGTTGCCTTACTGTTTGCGGTACAATCAGGAAAAAGGTCGGCGAATAGGAGGCGGCTTATGGCACGGTATAACAGAATCTTCGCAGCTCTCGATGGCGGCTCCACGCAGGAAGCAGTTGTCAGGCGCGCCATGTCTATCGCGCATGATAACAATGCCGAGGTTGTGCTTGGGCATGTCATTGATTCAGTTCCATATGAAGCGAATGGTATCGATTTCGGTGCGCTTATCGACGATGGCCATGATCGCATCGAAGAAGAACTAGAGAAGTATTTAACTCGTGCTCGCAATGATGAATGCATTCCGTCAGTTGATTTGCAGGTGCGTGCCGGTCGCGTTGCCGAAACACTCATGGAATCGCTTATCGAGCCACTGAATCCCGATCTTGTTATCTGCGGTGTCCGAGGTTTGTCGAACATCAAGTATGCCTTTGTTGGCAGTGTTTCGACGCATCTTATTCGCAGTGCTCCGTGTGACGTGCTTGTTGTTCGTCCCGAAACACTGGAAGAACATCCGCAGGATGAATGGCACGATTAAAACTTAACGGTGTCATTTACGCCAGAAAGTGACGCTTGACCGGATATGGTGGCGCGTCGGGAAATCCGATGTGTCACCATATCTGATTAAATGCCGCGCTTGAAAGGATAGGGTCTTCATGATTAACGAGCGTATGTATCAGCTTGGTAGCCAGCCCAACTATATTCGTAAACTGTATGCGCATGGTCTTCAGCGCAAGGCTGCTATCGGCGAGGAAAATGTATTCGACTATTCCATTGGTAATCCGTCGATTCCTGCCCCCGAAGCTGTTCGTACTCGTATTGAAGAGCTGCTGGAAGAACCAGCTGAACAATTGCACGCCTATACTATGTCGCCAGGTCTGCAGTCTGCGCGCCAGGCTGTTGCCGACAATTTGAACGAGCGCTTTGGAATTGGTGCTACGTTTGATCAGGTGTACCTAACCACAGGCGCTACAGCCGCTCTTTACATTGCGGTGGCTGCCATTACGCATCCTGGCGATGAAGTTATCGTCAACGCTCCGTACTTTGCGGAATACAAGGTCATGATTGAATCGGCGCGCAGCACTTGCGTCGAGGTTCCTATGCGTCAAAGCGATTTCCAGCTTGATATCGATGCGTTGCGAGCTGCTATCAATGAAAAGACCGCGGCAATGATTATTAATTCGCCGAACAACCCGGTGGGCTGCATTTATTCACAGGAAAATATCGAGGCTTTGGCTGCTTTGCTTGTTGAGAAGGAGCAGGAATACGGCCATCCCATCTATCTTATTAGTGACGAGCCTTATCGTGAAATAACTTACGGTAAGGAAGTCCCGTTTACTGCTAGCTTCTACGACGATACCATCGTGTGCTACTCGTGGGCAAAAAGCCTGTCGCTTCCGGGCGAACGTATTGGCTACATCTATGTGAATGACCGCATGAATGATGCAGCTGCTGTCTTTGCTGCTGTTACTGGTGCAGGCCGTGCGCTTGGCTTCATTTGCGCACCCGTTATGTTCCAGCGTGTTATCGAAACCTGCATTGGTGAGCCAACCAACGTTGATGCGTACGCAGAAAACCGTCAGCTGCTTACCAGTATGCTTGATGAATTGGGCTATGAATTTATTCAGCCTGATGGCGCTTTCTATCTGTGGGTTCGTGCTCTCGAGCCCGATGATGAAGCCTTTAGTGAAGCCGCAAAAGCGCATGAGCTGCTGTTGGTGCCTGCAACGTGCTTTGGCGCAACAGGCTGGGTGCGTGCAAGCTATTGCATTAGCGGCGAATCCATTAAGGCATCGCGTAAAGCCTGGGAGGCCTTGAAGCAAGATTACGCGTAATGCTGACTATTTTTGGGTATTTTACGGTTTAGGAACTCCCTTCTTGTGAGGGAGCTACCTAGGTTAACATTTTGCGATACTGTATCAGCAAAACTGAGCTGATATGGGGTTCCTATGCTTCAACTATCTAACGTATGCAAGTCATACACTACGGGCACCTTCACTCAAAAGGCGCTCGACAACGTATCTATCGCCTTCCGCGATAACGAATTCGTTTCGATTCTAGGGCCATCGGGTTCGGGTAAAACCACGATGCTTAACATCATCGGCGGTCTTGATCACTACGATTCGGGCGACCTGATCATTGAAGGTATTTCTACCAACCAGTTTAAGGATCGCGACTGGGATGCGTATCGTAATAATCGCATCGGTTTCGTGTTTCAAAGTTACAACCTAATCCCGCATCAAACGGTGCTTTCCAATGTCGAATTGGCGCTGACTTTGTCGGGTGTTTCGCGTGAAGAGCGTCGTCAACGCGCTCGTGAGGCTTTGGAACGTGTGGGTTTGGGCGACCATGTTGATAAGAAGCCTGCGCAGCTTTCGGGTGGTCAGATGCAGCGCGTTGCTATTGCGCGTGCGCTGATTAATGATCCCGAGATTCTGCTCGCCGACGAGCCGACAGGCGCACTTGATTCCAAGACTAGCGTGCAGATTATGAATCTGCTTACCGAAATTGCTGATGACCGCTTGGTCATCATGGTTACGCATAATCCCGAACTGGCCGAACAATACTCCACGCGTATCGTGAACTTGGCTGACGGGCAAATCACGTCGGACTCTAATCCGTATTTTCCTACAGCTGAAGAAGTTGCAGCTGCTCATGCAAAGCCCGCTCGTCGTACCAGTATGTCGTTCCTTACAGCATTGGCTCTTTCTGCGAATAATTTGCTGACAAAGAAGGGCCGTACGCTGATGACTGCTATCGCGGGTTCAATTGGCATCATTGGCATCGCGGCGATTCTTTCTTTGGCGAATGGCGTTAACAACTACATCAAGACGGTCGAGGAAGATACGCTTTCGGTGTATCCCCTGCAAATTATGTCGACTGGCTTTGATATGACTTCGATGTTTGTCGGCATGGCTGGTGGCAGTTCGGATGACAGCAGCAATGAAGAGTCGATGGCTGAAGTCATGTCGTCAGAATTTGACAGCAACGATGACACGCTGAAAGAGTCGCGCATGATGACTCGTATGTTTGCCAGCATTGGTAACAACGACCTTGCGGCCTTGAAGGCGTACTTTGATAGCGGCGAATCGGGTATCGATGAGTACGTGAACAATATCTTCTACGAATATGCTGTTACTCCTCAGATTTTTGCTGCCGATACCAGCAATGGTCCTAGGCAGGTTAATCCTGACAAATCATTCTCTTCGCTAGGTATTGGCTCAACAGCTTCGACTAACAGCATCATGTCGATGTCTATGTCGACTGATGTGTTTGCAGAAATGGCTAGTGGCGATCCTATCATCGAAGACCAGTTCGAAATCGTGCGTGGTCATTGGCCTGAAAAAGGGAACGAGCTTGTTCTTGTTCTTTCGCAGTCAGGCCGCATTAGTGACTTCATGTCGTATGTTTTGGGCCTGCGCGACCCTGAAGAACTGAAAACGATGGTTCAGCAGTTCTCTGATGAAGAAGAGGTCGAAACACCTGAAACGAAGATTGATGCAACCTACGATGATGTGTTGGGTATCAAGTTTAAGCTAGTCAACGCTACGGACTACTATAAGTACAACGAAGAAAACAAGGTCTGGGTCGATAAGTCCGATGACAAAGATTACCTCAAGGAACTTGTCGATAACGGCGAAGAGCTGGTAATTGCAGGTATTGTGCGTCCGAAGGAAGGCGCTAATGCCGTTGCTTTAACCCAGGGAATCTACTACACGCCTGCATTGGTTGAGGACATTGTTGAAAAGGCTTCAAAGTCTCAAATCGTAAAAGACCAGTTAGCTGATCCGAAGCGCGATGTCTTTACGGGCAAAACGTTTGACGAGTTAAAAGACGAGCAAGGTTCCTCGTTCGAAATGGATTCGCTGTTCTCGATTGATGAAGGTGGTCTAGCTTCGGCTTTCTGGTTTGATGCTGGTGCACTTGATTTCAATGGCGTTGATTTATCAAGCGTCAACGTGCCTGGACTTGATATGTCGAGCGTGTTCACGTCGACGACTCCGCAGATGACATCGGCTGATTTACAGGCGATTTTCCCCGAGCTTACAGCGCAGAATCTTTTACAGGGTGTAACCATTTCACTTGACGACCCAACTGCTGCTGGTGCTGAGTTTGCTGAAGCGTTCCAAAAGTGGTTGCTGGCAAACCCAGGCGAAATGGCTAATCCCAACAACATTTCGGTATTTATGAGTTCTGCCGAGGGTCAGCAAGCGCTTTCGCAGTACGCCACGCATATTGATAGTAATAGCATTCAGCAACAGGTAACAGCTAATATCGCGAAGCAGCTTGGAGCATCGTCTCAGGATGAAGCCACGCAGATCATGGCGTCGCGTATGGGTGCGTATTATGCTCAGCAGATGGGGCCAATCATTCAACAGCAGTTGGCTGCATACATGCAGCAATATATGACTCAATATATGACTGCTCTTTCGGGTCAAATGACCTCAGTCTTCTCTAACTTGGGTAGCGCCATGGGTGTCGATGCTGATGCTTTTGCTCGCGCCTTCCAGTTCAATATGAAGCCTGAAGAGCTGACCGAGCTCATGATGTCGATGATGCGTGTCGAAGAGCGTACCTTTGACAACAACCTAAAGAAGCTGGGCTATACCGATTTTGATAAGCCTTCCGAGATTTCGATTTACCCCAAGGATTTCGAAAGCAAGGAAAAGGTCATCGCTATTCTTGATGGCTACAACGAAGAGATGCGTGCGGTCGATGAAGATAAGGTCATCAGCTATACCGATTTGGTTGGTGTGCTTATGTCTTCGGTGACGACCATCGTGAACATGATTTCTACGGTGCTTATCGCCTTCGTTGCTATTTCGCTTATCGTGTC
>JAZQRZ010000070.1:0-4713 GCA_045629845.1 Eggerthellaceae bacterium
TAGCCACGAACGATGCATTCAACAGGGAACATTTCAGCCTTACGAACAAGCATGAAACGACCACGCAAGTAATCAGCATACGGCTGGAACTGTTCAGGCAAATCTGCCACGTCGGTCGAAACAAGATGGTTTTCAACCACACCTTCCAGCAGTTCAAACCAGAAGCACGAAATACGTGTGAGCACTTCGCCTTTATGCGGAATTTCGTCTTGCAGAATGTAGTCGAACGCAGAAATGCGATCGGTTGCTACAAGCAGCAGCTTATCGCCTAAGTCATACAGATCGCGTACTTTACCCTGAGCGTCTGGCTTAATATCAATGGCAGCCATTTCTTACCTTTCGGTCGAATAATCGTTGAACCTGCTCATTGTAGCGACAAGCAACCCTACTTGCAGCAACTCCACGACAAACCCCCGTTTGCCGTGGAGTTATACTCGCTGAAAGGTTGTTGCACCTACTTCAGCAGATTGCGTTCCTTTAATTCCGCGATAAGCGTACGGAACATGAGGTCGGTATCATCAAGGCCAAGATGGCGCTCTTCTTCATCGGGAGCCAACGCGCCACGACGCTGCGCCCATGCTTCCAAGCTTGCCGGCTTTGCTTCCCACGACATGAAACGCACCTCGGGATCAAGCGCACGACAAATGTCACGCGTGTCGATAGGAATAATCTTGCCTGCTTTGCGTTCTTCGGCATAGCCTTCAAGATTAAGCATGAACCAGCTGTCTTCAAAAGCGGCATTGTGCGCCATATAAGGATGAGACTTCAACGCCTTCAGAAGGCGTTTCTGCAAATCCTTATCTTCGCGGAACGGCACCTTATCGGCAACATCTGCCCACGTAATCTTATGAATCTCCGTCAGCGGAACACCTGTTTCTTCATACTGATCAGGCAGGCCGCAGAAAACTGAATTCGCATCGGTTGGCTGAGCGTCTTCTGCAAGTTCCATAACTTCCCAGCCAACATTAACAATGTAACCGCGGTCGGGGCTGGTCGAAGTCGTTTCAATGTCGACACCAACAAACGTACCCTTAGCTGGCTTACTGCCATACAACACGCCTCTGGTTGCGTTCATGCTTTGAAGCTCTTGTTCGACCTTTTCGACACTGCGATGCTGCAAAGCTGCAACACCATACAGAATATCGTCATCGCTAAGACTGCCTGCAAGATTATGACTACGGTCGCCATGAGCAGTTTCGTAATCCATCATGTCACACAGGCTGCGATTTCGGTCAGCTAATTCAATAACCAAATCAAAGCCAAAACTAGGATTGGGATTTGCAAAAAACTCTTCGGTGAGCAGCTTAATTGCTTCTTCATTCGCCGCACGTTCACCCATAAGCATGGATTCGTCAACACCGAACAAAAACTCTGGCATAAAGATGGTACTTGCGTGACTAATTGCTTCGCTGAGATTCATATACTGTCCTTACCCTGAAAATGCACGCGTGCTAGTGTACCCGAAAAGAAGCTTCCCCACGGAAACTTAATTCCCGTGGGGAAGGCATTTAAGCGTTGTTGGCAGCAACTAGAAGCGAGCGTACTTCTTCAGATTGCTTTCCAGCTTGGCAACATACTTGCTAGCAGTTTCGCTAAGCTGTGCGCCCTTCTTTACAACATAGCCAAGATGCAGCTTAACATCGGTATCAAGCGGTACGGTCGTCAGGCTTGCGCCGTCGGAAATGCCAACCAGAATGCCGCTGGTTACCGTGTAACCATTCAGCGCCACGATAAGTTCGGAAAGCGATGCGCGGTCGGTGCAAGCAATGCCCTTATGACGCTTTTCGTCAGCAAGAGCTTCTTCTGCCAGGAACACCGGGTCATCTTCGCCCTGCTCGAAATAGATGTACGGATAGTCTTCAAGCTGTTCAAGCGTAAGCACAGAAGCATTTACCAACGGATGACTAGCTGGAAGAGCAACACGCGGAGCCGATTCAATCAGCTCGACGAATTCAAGGCCTGCTGCCGCAAATGCTGCTTCCAAGTCAGCGGCGGTACGCGTGGTTTCCACGAGCACACCCAGCTCGGATTCGCCGTTTGCTACGTCATCGATTACGCCCTGAGTGGTGCGGTCGCGGAATGCATATTCGTACACGTCGCCACCATTGCTGAGCACGATGCTGGCAAAGGTTTGTACATTAAACAGGTAGTGCTGACCAGATACTGCAAACTGAGTCATGTTAATTCTCCTTTGTTGTCAAAATCGTCTTAACACACCTGATGCTTAAGCGTTCTTTGCGTGTTCCTGCGCCTCGTGCAGAACTTCCTTCGCTTCAGCGGTGGAAGTACGCTCGTCGATGAAGCGCTTAACCTTGTGTTCGCCCGATGCACCCAGCTTATCAGTATCAAACACGATAACACGAGCAGGACGGACGCCCGTATGCGTCTTCAGGGCATTTTCGACACGCTTAGAAATTGCGTCGAACGGTTCGTCGCTACCAAGTGCACGCTCGACAGATACCTCGTACTTGGTAGTGTGATTTTCATCGTAAGCACGGATACGATATTCGCCCGTCAGACCCTTATCCTTGCGAACCACGTGTTCGATGTCGCTTGGGAAGACGTTAACAGCGCTAACGATAAACATTTCGTCCTTACGACCAGAAATGTAGATACGAGCATGCGTGCGGCCACACTGGCACTTTTCGCGGTTAACCCAACCAATGTCGCCCGTTGCAAAGCGAATCATCGGACGAGAGCGCTTGGTCAGCGTGGTGTAAACCAGTTCACCCTTTTCGCCGTCGGGGAGTACTTCGTGAGTAACCGGGTCGACAACTTCAACGAGAATCTGGTCTTCGATGATATGCAGGCCATCCTTGTATTCGCACATACCTGCGCAAGCGCCATAGATGTCAGACAAACCAAAGAAGTCGTAAACGCTAGCACCCCAAATATCTTCGATAGCCTTACGCGTCGTTTCGATAGAACCGCCTGGTTCGCCCGAAATAATAATGGTGCGCAAATTAGCGAAATCCTTCTTGGGGTCGTAGCCCTTTTCGATAGCCTTCTGACCAAGCAGCCATGCGTAAGACGGACTGGACCAGAAATGCGTAGGCTGGTAATGCTTCATAGCCCAAAGCAAGCGGTCGGAAGGAACAGCGCCAACCCAAATGCCCAGTGCACCAAGCTGCTGAGCACCAACAACACAAGGGCCGCCAACATACAACGCGAAGTTCATACCATGCAGATAACGGTCGTTCGGACGCATGCCAGTCTGCCAAAACAGACGGCTTTCGGCATCCATGAATTCGTCGAAGTCGTGCTGGCTGAAGGGGCTCATGGTTGGTACACCCGTGCTGCCCGAGCTAGTTGCCATGTAAACAACATCGTCTTCGGGTACGCAGCACAGTTCACCGAAGAAGCTGCCAACACCTTGGCAGTCACGTTCGGTCTGCTTATTGATAAACGGGAACTTGCGCAGATCATCAAGCGATTCGATATGCGGATCGATGCCAGCCTCGTCCCACGTACGCTTATAGTACGGGCTGTTCTCGTAGGACCAGAGGAGCTCGTCCTTCAAGCGTTCGAGCTGCAGCTCTTCCAGTTTTTCGCGAGGCCATGTTTCTACCTCGTCGTAATACTTCTGATCGTATGGAACATTCTTCTTAGCCATGAAGCCTCCTTTTGCCCTTCATTTTCAGCTCGTCCATAAAACCACTACTCACCACGCGCGACAAGGCAAAACGTGATTCGGTGTTTGGGCATCTAGCTATCAATTTTGCAGATATTAAGCAGGAAGCGAAAAAACAACCCTTTGACCTTGTAACTTAGATACCATTGAACCATGACACTACAACAACTGAGATATCTAATTGCTATTAGCGAACACGGTTCGATTAACGCCGCTGCGCAAAGCCTCTATATTTCGCAGTCAAACCTCTCAACTGCGATTAAAGAGCTTGAACGCGAACTTGGCATTACTATTTTCACCCGCAGTAACCGCGGCGTTACACTAACAAACGACGGCACCGAACTGCTGGGTTACGCCCGCCAGGTTATCGAACAAGCCGATATGCTGGAAGCTCGCTACGAACGCGGCCATGTTGAACACATGCACTTGGCAGTTTCAACGCAGCATTACTACTTCAGCCTTGCAGCATTTATCAACGTGGCTGAACAGTGCGCATCCGACAAATACGACTTTATCCTGCGCGAATGCGCAACTGGGCAGATTATCGATGACGTTCGTACCTTCCGTAGCGATATTGGCGTGCTGTACTTAGACAGCTTTAATACTCGCGTACTGAAGAAGGCGTTTGCCGACGCAGACCTTACCTTCTTCCCCCTGTTTGATGCACAAGTGCACGTCTTTGTTGGCGACCACCACCCGCTTACTCAGAAAGAAATAGTAAAGCTGGAAGATCTCGCGCCATATCCGCGCTATTCCTTCGAGCAAGGCACGACAAATTCGTTCTACTACTCTGAAGAGCCTTTCGGTTATTTGCGTCACGACCGCAACATCAGCTTTTCTGATCGCGGCACGCTAACCAACCTGCTAACCAGCTTTAATGGCTACACCATTTCCACCGGCGTTCTTTCAAGCGAAATGCATTCAGGCATTACCGCTATTCCGCTTGACGTTGAAGAACGCATGCAGGTTGGCTACGTTATGCACAACGAGCGCCGCCCTGGCTCTTTGCTTCTGCGCTATATCGACGAGCTGCATAAGGTCATCGCCGAAAACCCCAGCGTCAAAGCCCGTAGCTAGTTAAT
>JAZQRZ010000071.1:0-10940 GCA_045629845.1 Eggerthellaceae bacterium
GCGAAAATGCGGAAGAACGCAACTGATAACTCGACGACCTCGTCAGTTTCGCCAACGATAAAGGTTTGCGTGGCGATTAGCTGCGGCGCAAAGATGCTAGAAAGCAGCGTTAGTGCGCCAAGCACCACAATGGTTAAATTCAGCAAGTTGCAAGCGAATTCATTGCCGCCCGCTTCACCCTTGTGTTCCTTTTCCAACATGAACACAGGGATAAATGCAGCGCCCAAAAGACCGCCCGCAACCAGGTCGAACACCACATTAGGCATATTGTTTGCAACCTGATAGGCACTGGTGATAAGCGTGTTGCCCAGCGCGAACGCCATAACCCACGTGCGTGCAAGACCAGTGATGCGCGAGATAAGCGTGGCCGCAGACATAAGCGCTGTAGACTTAGCAACCGATTCGTGTGTTGCGTTGTCGACCGCCTGCGCGTTTTCTTGCGCTGCGGATTGCGCAGTTTGCATATCTTGCGTGTTGTCTTGCTCGGTCACGTGCTTCCTTCCTGGCATTCGGCGCCACCCATGGATGTATTCCTGAGCGTAGCCGCGCGCCCGCTTCGACGCGTTTGCCATGTATATAATGTATCAATCAAGCAAGCCAAGCGGGTGATTCACCTTAAATCCCGAAAAGGCGGTACGCATATGAACGTATTAATAGTTGCGAACAGGAAAAACGGGAAGACGCTGGATGCGATGTTTCAAATCGCAGCCTTCCTTGATTCACAGGGAATCGGCCACGCCGAGATGGATGTCGCTGGCCTGCCTAATGCCGCCTACCCTTACAGCGGCGATTTCCAGGCGAATATTCCCGAACCGCCAGCTGCGCTTGATGGCACCAAGGGCACATTCGACCTGATTATTACCCTGGGCGGCGATGGCACATTGCTCCACGCTGCACGCATTGCTTATGCCTATGAGGCACCTATTATGGGCGCAAACTTTGGGCACCTGGGCTTTTTGACCAACAACGCAAGCGAAGGCCTTATGCCACTGATCGCCGATGCTCTTTCCGACGAGATTATTCACGAACAGCGCGTTAACCTGCACGTTCACGTGAATTGCGAAGGTGACGAAGAAGAAGGCATCGACGAGCCTCGCGATTTCTTTGCGCTTAACGAAATCGCGATTGCGCGTGGCGCTATGGGCCACATTGTTGATTTCAGCTTTGATGTTTCAGGTGATCACGTAGCCAACATGCGCGGCGACGGCGTTATCGTGTCGACCGCAACGGGCTCGACCGCCTATGCGCTTTCGTGCGGCGGACCACTGGTTGGTCCGAATCATCGCGGATTGATTGTCGTGCCAATGGCGCCGCACACGCTGACGGCACGCGCTATCGTGACCGAACACAACGATGTGGTTGAAGTGTTCTTCAAGGAAGGTTCTGCCAGTGCCCGCGAAGTGTCGCTGTTCGCCGATGGCGATGCGCTTGAGTTTGCGCGCCCCATTTCCTCGATTGTTGTCACTGCTGGCGACCACCCCGTTACGCTGCTAACACAGCGCCAAGAAAGCTTCTATAAGCAAATCGCCCGCACGTTCTTCTAATAGGATTAAACCTGTTGTCACACTACAAGTGCGCTCTTACACCCGAGCGAAAGTAAGGGCGTAGACCTCCGTGCAGCCTGCCGCACGTAGAGCGTCGGTAGCGGCACATAAAGTAGCACCGGTGGTAAATACATCATCAACCAGCAGTACGCGACTGGGTAATGCACAATCAAGTGCAGAAAACTTACCTGCAAGATTCTTAATACGTTGCGAACCAGAAAGTGCACGTTGGTCGCGTGTTTTGGGACGTGCAAGCGTTTCAACGCACGCAACATCAAGCAATCGGGCAATATCGCGCGCGATGAGCTCGGCGTGATCAAATCCACGAAAGCGGGAAGCACCTAACGTTGCAGGCACAAACGTAATCGCATCGAATGACCACGTAGGCACCACCATGCGAACCATCATAGCCGCCAGCACAGCTGACAGACGTTGTTCGCCTTGATCCTTGAAGACGCGCACCAGCTGACCAGTGCTGTTATCAAACACCACTGCGCTGGCGCACGCTTCAAAAGGAAGCGCTTTGCGCCCGATACGATCGAGTGCCACCGGATTACAAAGGTCGCACTGCACAAGTCCATAGGGCGAACCACAACGCGGACAAGCACACCAGTAGTCGATAACAGGCAAAACTTGTGCACAGTGCTCGCACAAAACCGCACCAGGCATATCGCACAGCGCACAACGCGTGGGCCATAAAGTCTCGGCAGCTACTTCAGCTGCAAAGCGAGCTGCGCGTCGTACATGTGCTTCAAAAGCGCCCATACCAACATGATGAGCCTGCAATATTTCCCGCAATACTACGGCGGCCTCCAAGAAAAGCCGCATCTATACAACGAGGACCCGATGGAATTTCCCATCGAGTCCTCGATTTATCCGAATCTTGCCGCGTATTAATCGCGACTTTGGCGGCTTAGCGCTCGATATTTGCACCCATAATCAGTGCGTCTTTAGATTTTGCTTCACCAAAGTCTTCAGCTGACATAACAATGGTGTGCTTAATCGGCTTCCATTCAGCCTTCTTCACCAGCGCAACCAGTGCGATGGGGATATACGTAAGCATGAACAGCGGGAAGGTGAACATGTAGCGAATCTTCTTACCCGTCGTGGAATGGATTGAATCCCATTCGACAAAGGTCGTCAGCACGCCAAACATGAACATGACCACCACATAGCTAAGCAGGCAGAACGCCAACGACGAAATCGACGAGGCAACCATAACACCCGTAGACATAGCACCCGTCAGACCCAGAATCAAAATCGTGCCGTTGAAGAGCACCGACACGATGGTCAGCAGCATAGCCGGCGAAATCGTCATCAGCATGTCGTAGCAAGCGAACTTGTAGCCCTTATTCTGTGTAAAGATACCCTTGAACAGCTGGCCAGCATACTTGCCAAACACCTGATAGAAACCCTTTGCCCAGCGGAAGCGCTGTTTCCACGAATCGCGGAATGTAATGGGCTGTTCGTCGTAAAGAACTGCCGTCGGGCAGTACGAAATGCGCACGCCATCGATGATGCTGCTGGTGGAAAACTCGATGTCTTCCGTCAGTAGATGCCACTTCCAACCGCCAACCTTGTTGATGATTTCGGCACTGATGAAAAAGCCCGTGCCCGAAATTGCACAGCTGGTGTTCAGGTTCAGGCGAGCCTGGCTTAAGAACTTAGCCTCGCGCAGGAACCATGTTGCGTAACCAGCGGAAATCCAGTTGGAATCATAGTTCTTCGAGTTACGGTAACTCGTGGATGCCACAGCACCGTTGTCGAACGTCTTATTCATCTCGCGGAAGTAATTCACATCAAGCACGTTGTCGGCGTCGAAGACGAAATATGCCTCGTAGCCACGATCGGCATAACGAGACAGAATAGTCTTGATTGCAAAGTCGAGTGCATAGCCCTTACCGATGAGCTCGTCGTTGAAACGACGGAACACCGTAGCACCCGCTTCTTCAGCAATCTCGGCCGTGTTATCCGTGCAGTTGTCAGCGATAACAAAGATATCGATGAGCTCCTGCGGGTAGTTCTGCACCTTAATCGAGTGGATAAGGTTGCCAATAACCGCAGATTCGTTACGCGCAGAAATAAGAACAGCGTAACGATGGTTCTTCTTCGCCGTAAGCTCGACCGGCTTGGTCGTCAGTACGTTGAACACGTAATACAGCTGATAGGCGAAACAAAGAGTGAACGTGAGAAAAACGCTAAAATTGAAGACGTCGACGAACGACACCTGCGAAAAAAACTGATCTACCACAGCTTCCTTCTTCTAACGCGCCGCCCCCTCGCGGCTCCCGGCGTTCAATTTAAGGGTGCCGGTACCTTCCCTTGTGTGTGCTGTGCTTTCCTCCACAACACTTTTTATGCAACGTTTTTAGGTCGAAGGAATTATAGCGAGATAGCCACCAAATAGGTGTGAGTTTTTCTTTACGTTTGACAAACGCCCAGGTCAGAGCGGCCTGGGCGTAAACAAGCATACTTTCTTCATCATCGCCCCACAAGGGAAGCAGATGAAATGGCGAACATGTGTTTTGAAATGGGCCTTTTCGACAAATTAGTCAGCGAACAAACCTGCGTACATAAGGCCATTCGCATCGTCGGTATTACCCGTGGATGCAGTCATGATGTAATCGTGCGAGCTAGCAATAGCACCTGCTGAGGAACCGATTTGCGTACCAAAAATGGTGATGACGCCCGCGTTTGTTTCGATCTTCACATCAAGGGAGTTACCCCAAACGTTGCCCTTAGCGACGTAATCGATCTGACCAACAGAAGGAAATTCGCCCGAACCCTCGAACGTAAAATCCTTGTCTTCGCACGTACCTGCGAAGCGCGCATCCTTCAACTCGCCTGCATTAAGGATGCCTGCAATTTTGCCTTCATTGCTTTTCAGCGAAAGCGTACCACGCTTGTGAATCTTTGGCGTGTCAATGGCCACATCGTACAATCCGTCAATCATTTCTTTCTCCGTTTCAAATGTGGCAAAGGGTTAAACCCCTTGCCACACTTCCGTTCTTAGAACTTCCAGCTATTCATGTAGGCGATCTGCTCGTCAGTCAGTTCGTCAATTTCGACGCCCAGCGTTTCCAGCTTCACGCGAGCAACGCCGTCGTCAATCTCTGCTGGCACATCGTACACCTTGTTTTCCAGCTCGTCAGCGTGCTTGTACAGATACTCGGCCGCGAGCGCCTGATTAGCGAAGCTCATATCCATGACCGATGCGGGATGGCCTTCGGCACATGCCAAGTTGACCAGGCGACCCTGAGCCAGAAGCACAATCTTACGGCCATCTTTCAGCGTGTATTCCTCGACGAGCGGCTTCAGTTCGACCTTCGACGTGGAATTATCCTCGAGCCACTTGATGTTGATTTCAGAATCGAAGTGACCCGAATTGCACAGGATGGCGCCATCCTTCATGTTTTCGAATGCAGGTGCGTCGACTACCTTGCAGTCGCCCGTGACCGTAACCCACACGTCGCAGAAACGTGCTGCTTCGGCGGCTGGCATGACTTCGTAGCCTTCCATGTGTGCTTCGAGCGCCTTCAGCGGATCAACTTCGCACACGATAACGCGCATGCCCATGCCCTTTGCACGCAACGCCAGGCCACTGCCGCAGTAGCCGTAACCCGAAATGACAATCGTACGGCCGCACAGCAGACGATTCGTTGCACGCACGATGCCGTCGAGCGTGGACTGACCCGTGCCGTAGTGGTTGTCGAAGCAATGCTTGGTGTTAGCGTCGTTGATGTTAAAGACCGGATAACCCAGTGCGCCTTCGGCCGCCATAGCAGCCAGGCGAACAACGCCGGTCGTGGTTTCTTCGGTGCCGCCAATAACGTCGGCCAGCTTGTCGGTGAAACGCGTGTGCAGCGCAGTGTCCAGGTCAGCGCCGTCATCCATAATGATTTGCGGATTCGTGGCAACAACTGCATCGATGTGCTTGTTGTACGTATCGCCGTCTTCGCCAGCGATAGCATATACATCCACGCCGAAGTCGCGCACGAGCGATGCCGCCGTGTCGTCCTGCGTGGAAAGCGGGTTGGAAGCGCACAGCGTAACCTTTGCACCCGAAGCAACCAGAGCGCGCATCAGGTTAGCGGTTTCGGTTGTGACGTGCATGCATGCGCCGATGCGCACGCCTTCCAGCGGCTTTTCTGCCTCAAAGCGCTCGCGGATGCGCGTAAGCACCGGCATGTCGCGTTCGGCCCACAGAATGCGAGCAAGACCAGCGTCAGCAAGATTAATATCAGTGATTTCGTATGGCATGGGAAGTCCCTTCTCAGTCCATCGGTTGATAGCGTGTCCAAGGGTAGCACAGGCAAAACGGCTGTTGGCTGCAGTCAGCCACCTAACACAGAATGAATGGAGTGCAGCCTTGGAAAAACCGGTTCTTTTCCGCCTTGCAGTGCTTTACGACAAAGAACCACGGGGGCGCGATGTGCAAGCAAGTAAGCAACGCGAGCTTACTTCCTAAATTCGAGATACAAGCAGCTGGTTCATAGAGACGCCCATTTCAGCAGCTTCCATTGCGATTCTGCGATGCTGCTCTGGTGTCATTCGAAGTGGAAACTTGCCAGAATACTTTCGCTTTGAAAACGGCACAGGAGGCTCTTTCCCTTCCTTGTAGAGATCATCAAGTGTCGATTGAAGTAAGTTGACCATGCCTGTAAAAGCATCGAACTGACTTTCTTCGTCGATAAAGGACATCAGCTTGAATTCGTCACACACAGCAATCCAAGCTTCGTCATCTTCAGACCAAAATACACGGAAGGTGTAATCCTCTGCCTTATAGCGCCTCATTTTCATCCTCCATCATGTCGATGGCTGAAAGCACCTGCATAACTTGATAGGGTTTCGCTTTGCCGTTCTTGAATTCCTGAATATTTACGAGAGGCTCGCCCTTCCAAGGAGTTCTGTACTTGCGATGAGAGCCGCTGCCATGATGTTTCCCAAAATAGTGTTCGCAAATTTTTGCTAGGTCTGCGAATCGCACATCCTTCGGGTTGTTCCTCATCGATGCAATCAGTTTTTCAAGCGTTGGCATCTTATCTCCTAAGAGATGTCATATATGATATCAAATTGATAAAAATGACTCAATTTAATAAGCGCATTCAAGCGATAAAGCTGCGCTTGTTCTTCCAGCTACTTTACAGACGCAACCCTTACACGCAGCCGCATGTCGACTACAAAAAGCTCGGACGAAGGCCTCTTGGGAATACGGCAGATACCTGCAGTTTAGTTAGTCTTTGCCTGCAAAGAATCCAGTGCGCGTCGTATTTAAAACGTGGCTTTGTGAATCATTTGACGCATGAGACGCGCGGCTTGCTCGTTGATCTTAGGAATGCGCGCATCCATAAGCTGAAGCATCTTTTCTTTGTCGCCTGGCAGAAGACCTTCGAAGCGAATAACATCGGAGTCATGTGAGCAAATAACAAGCGTATGGCTTTCCAAATTGGCGATTAACGTGCGAATCTCTTGCGCTGTTTCAACTTCAGTTGCTGGTTGCCATCGACCGGCAGCAATATCTTCAGCCAGCGGCCAGGTTTGCGTTGGTGTTAGCGTGACCACCAGAATAGCGCGCGGCGCAGCTTCGCTAAACACTTTGGCTGAGGCAAGAGCGTTTTCTTGACCCTTGCCCGCACCAGCCAAGCCAGCCAGGTAGAAGAACGTGAAGTCGATTCCTGCTTTGCGCAGTCGTTCGCTCTGCTCGATAAGATCGTCAGCAGTTTGACCTTTATCCATGAAAGTCAGGATGTCATCCCAACCGCTTTCCGCACCAATAGCGATATCGTTAACGCCACGCGCTGCGAGTTGCGCAAGCTCTTCATCGCTTTTTATGGCGATATCCATGATGCGGCAAAAACCGCCGTAGCTATTTACCGTAGGAATGCGCTTTTCGATTTCGTCAAAGATTTCAATAAGACGCTTGGTTGGCAGCGCGAAGGGATTGCCGCCCGTCAAATAGATACGACGCGTCAGCTGTGTAGCTGTACGTGCGATCTCGTCGATATCCTCGATAATCTCTTCCATGGGCGAAGGACGGAAGGGAATGCCAGTATAGATGTCGCAGAATTTGCACGTGCCATGCGTGCAGCCATCAGAAACCTGAAGCATAGGGCAACTCATATCGCGCGGTGGTCGATGTTGCGGCCTATTGATATGCGCCATACGTGCCCCCTTAAAAGTTCAAACAGAACATGTTAATGGTAGCAGGAAAGCTATCTGTCGTTAGTAAGAACAACGGGCTTAAAAACATAAGAAGCGCCGACATACCGTGTAGGTGTGCCGGCGCTTCCTCTCCAAGAAGACGATGGGCAAGTCCCCTCCCAGAAACCAAACCCACGTCGTTGAAAAGGCGCAGTAAACGGAATTTCCGTCGACAGGCATTATAACACCGTTCGCCGGCAATACAACGACAAATTTTGTGTTTATTTTTCAACAATATACAACATATTGTGTTTACGCTGTTCAGTATAAGACCAAATAGAGAATAAAAAGTCGGCATTAATAAACCAAAATACGGAACAAGATTGAATCATTATCCGATTATCTTTTCTTGCCTACTCCCTATTTGAACGGCTATTAGGTAGTCGACATACGGCTGTGCGTAAAGATTTCGCCTGTAGCGTTTTCGGAATAGCAAATTCAGCCGAGAACGTTAGGAGCAATCATGACTGATGAGGCCAATCAAAAACATAATCATCCGCGCTTTATCAATCTTCTTGAATCAGCTGACCGTCAAGTAACGCACTCGTATCCCGTATTGCTTAGAGAAAGCGATACATGTACAGTATTCTGTACAGCTTATGATGAAGGGAGTGCTGGAATGATATCGACGAACTACACTGACCTTCGCGAGAACTTGAAGAAGTACATGGATCAGGTGTGCGACAATTACGAGCCGCTTGTCATTACGCGCAGAGGCGACAGAAGCGTCGTAATGCTTTCGGAGGAGTCATATAACAACATCCTCGAAAACATGTATATCATGGGCGACCGCGATTATTACCAGAGCTTATTACGTGCAAAGGAAGAAATCGAAGCAGGTCGTAGTCAGCTTCACGAACTTATTGAGGCTGATGATGAGTAAGTCTGTAATGTTTGCCTCAGAAGCTTGGAATCAGTACAAGCTATGGGCTGATACAGACAAGAAGACAACCAGGAAAATCAATAAGCTAATTGATGAGATTACTCGATTGGGCAACGAAGGAACAGGCAAGCCTGAAGCGCTTGTTGGTGACCTTTCTGGATACTGGAGTCGCCGCATTAACGACAAGGATAGGCTTATCTACAAGGTCGATCAGGACGCCGTTTACATTCTTTCTTGTGCAACCCACTATGGCGCGCGCTAAATTGTTCGCCGGTTTGCTGTGCGTGTGAGATTCTTTACCGCTCCAGATACGAAACCTCTGAAGCGGCACAATGTGGAAAAGAGCCTACGCTCTTTCCCTGCTACTCGAAGACTTTGAACATTCCGCAGCAGATGATTATGGCAATTAGAATGAGCGTTAAATTGGAATTATGGCTTGTTACAACAACGCTGTCGGCAGCATAAGCAAACCCTGGCACAAGGCTAGTCAAAAGACACGAAAACATAAGCACAAACGATGCTCGTCTCATAATCGTACCTTTCCCAGGGGGTGGAAGTAGCTTGGATACTACCATGCAAACTGGGAACTAATCAGAACCTTAAGAGAACTGTTACTATTGGTTATTTAGTCGTAATTAAAGTTCGCGGCGAGCTTCAATCGCGCGGGAAAGAGTGACCTCGTCAACGAAGTCAAGTTCACCACCAACAGGCATGCCACTAGCAAGGCGAGATACCTTGATTTCAAGGGGCTTTATCAGGCGAGCGATGTATGCGGCGGTGGTTTCCCCTTCTACGTTGGGGTTGGTCGCCAAAATAACTTCGCGCACATCAGCCGAAGCAAGGCGGCGCATAAGATCTGCGATGTGCAGTTCGTCAGGACCGATGCCTTCCATGGGAGCCAGTTCGCCGCCAAGCACGTGATACACACCCGAAAACGAACCCGTGCGTTCGATTGCAGCAATGTCGCGCGGTTCAGCAACCACGCAAATAATCCCGCCATCGCGCTTGTCTGACTGACAGATTTCGCATAGGTCGCCCTCGGCATAATTGAAGCACTGTGTGCAGAAGTGAACGGTGCTTTTAACCTCGGTAATTGCCTCGGCTAAACGCAGCACCGTTGCACTATCGGTATTCATCATCCAGTACGCAATGCGCTGCGCCGACTTCGAGCCAATGCCCGGAAGACGTTCAAGTTCATCAAGCAACTTTTGCAATGCAGGCGCAGATTGCATACCTCTCCTCTCGAAATGAAAAGGCCTAGCCTTTTGTCACATTTAGAACAGGCCAGGAATAGAAAGACCGCCGGTAACCGAGCCAAGGCGAGCTTCGCCCTGAGCAGCAACGCCACGCAGTGCCTCATTAACAGCAGCCAGGACCAGATCCTGCAGCATTTCGGGATCTTCGGGGTCGATAACTTCAGGCTTGATGGTAATCGACTCGACGCTGCCATCGCCCAAAGCAACAGCTTCAACCATGCCGCCACCGACTGAAGCGGTGTAGGTCATGTCCTTGATTTCTTCCTGCGCACGCGCCAGTTCCAGCTGCATCTTCTGTGCCTGCTGCATCATCTGATTCATATCCATAAGGCTTTCCTCTCTTTAATGCGCCAAGGGTTTACCCCTTGCCGCGTTATTCCTCGTTGATTTCGCTAAAGACGACGTTTCCACCAAAGCCTGCCTGAAGCATCGCTTCGATGTCAGCCACTTCGCCTTCCGCATTACTTACCGCCGGCTGAGCAGCGGGTTGAGCTGCAGGAGCAGCAGCTGGCCCAGCGGCGGGCGCAGGCTCTGCAACAGGAGCTTCGTATTCTTCATAGGGAACAGGGTCGTAGGGGATATCCTCGTACGGCACCTGCTCGTAATCGGGGACCGCCTGAGAAACTGGCGCCACAGCAGGCTCAGGTTCAGGAGCTGCTGCAGGCTGACTTACTGCCGGCTGTGCAACTGGTGCTGCCTGAGCCGCAGGGGTTGCTTGAACAACTGAAGCAGCCTGAGCTGGCGCTGCAGCTGCAGACGATGCGACAGCATCCGCTTTCTCAAAGGCATACGAAACCGCCGAGCCAGCAGCCTTCAACAAAGCTGCCGACAGCGCATCCTGTACCTCGGGCTTCTGAACTGCCGTAAACGCGAAAGCGCTTTCGGCTGGGAAGACAATCTTCACCGTTCCAGTTACCTCGTCGAAACGAGCCTTGGTATTCATAAACAGCACGCCATAGGCCTGCTTTTCCTTCTTGACCGCTGTAAGCGCTGCCTGCCAAATGCGCTGAAGCGCTGCAGGATTAGAGAGCGACGACGCACCACCAGCTGCGACAG
>JAZQRZ010000072.1:0-2059 GCA_045629845.1 Eggerthellaceae bacterium
AAAGTTCGCCCCTGCAAAAAAGTGGCAGACACCTAGCGCCTGCCACTTTTGCGTATCTTGTTCTATATTCTACTTACGAGCGGCTTCTTCGGCCTGAGCGTAATCGGCTTCGTCGATTTCATCGATAGCTTCGGGACGCACGACAAGCACGTCGCATTCCATATTGCGAATAAGGAACGTAGAAACGCTGCCGACGAAGGCGTACTTCATGTCCGACAGGCCACGAACGCCGCAAATGACAAGATCAGGGTTGAATTCCTTAGCAAACCCGGCAAGCACATCTTCGATATTCCCCGCCTTCGACTTAATCTCGACCGAAGGCACGCATTCGTCGTTCATCGCGCGCGTCAGCTGACGCTCGAGCGATTCTTCGATAGCTTGCTTGTTCTTTTCTGCAATTTCGTCACTCGACACGCCAGCTTGCTTGAGCATCGCGTCGTTGATTGCGTGGCCAAACAGAACCTCGGCATGATTATCGTGGGCAATAGAGAGAGCTCGACGAGCAACTGCAAGACGTGTGTCGCCGTCATCAAGCGCTGCAAAAATCTTGTTGTAACGTGCCATAGTGCGGTTCCTTTCTACTGATGTGTCTTTGACGTGCAATTGTGTTGCGCAATTGCGTTGCGAAATTACTAGGAGCATTTGCAATGCGCACGCATTTTGATACATCGCCATTGTAGGAATAGCTAATTATGAGTGCAATACGCAGAATAGTAAGCTGCCGAGCTGTAATCTGCCCGCGACAATCCGCAAGGCCCGCAGGCGCACCCAATTGAGGAGCTTCTCCAATCCTGCGACAGGCGCCTCTCGCATTAAATCATCCTGACAAGATTGAGATCCGCGAGACTTCCGTCCCGGCAAGGCTAGTTTTGCCAGAAATCCGTCCCGTGAAGGCTGTTTTTAGCCATGATAATAGTGCGCTGACAAAAGCGGGCTTCGCGGGTTACAAAAACAGCCTTGCTGGGATGAAATGTGACAAAAATGACGTTGCCGGGATGGCAGTCTAACAAAAGCGGTCTCGCTGGGATGGAAGCATGGCAATAACGACCTTCACGAGATGAAATGAGTCAAGAATAACCTTGGCGGGATAACCGCACGATTGAGGTCTCTCCCCAAAATTCCAAAGCGAACGATTGGGGAGTCTCCCTAATCGTGCGGTTAACTTTTGCAAGCGCTATGAGTGGCGGCGGCGAAGCAAGAGGACGATTGTTGCGGCTGACATGAACGCGATTCCTATAAGGATTGTTTCTGCAACAGGTAGTGCTGTGTCGCCAGTCTTTACCGTTGACGAGCTGCTTGTAGTGTTTGCCTTTGCGTCTGTTGAAGACGATGCCTTTGTGTCGGTAGAGTCGCCAGAGTCGGTTGTCTTTTCTGTTGTGCCAGACTCTTTGCTGGGGTCATCGGTGGGATTGTCAGTTTTACCCGGCCCGTCAGTGGGGTCATCGGTGTTGCTACTGGGATCATCGCCACTAGGGTTGTCGCCGGTAGGATCGTCGCTGGTAGGGTCATCACCACTTGGCTTATCACCACCAGGCGTGGGGTCGGCCTGCTGTTCTTCAAACACTGCTTGAATAGTTACGTTGTCTTTTGCATAGAAGCTAATGGTGTCTTCTGTGCTTATGTACTCATCGCTTGCAGCCATAATCTGCAGCTGAATAGCATCAAGTATTGAAGCGATATCCAGGGCGGATACGATCTGAATGTCGCCGGAAGCCTTCCAGCCTGCAAAGTCATAACCTTCATCAGGAACAGCTATAAGCGTTACAAGCGCACCAACCGTATACGAGCCCGCGCCAGTAACCTTACCGCCGACAAGGGTAGCACCATCTGAGCCTACCACGGTGATGGCAACTGTTGTAGCAGGCGGATTGTCAGGGTTGCTTGGATTATCGGGGTCTTCAGGTTCAGTATCACGTTCGAAGTTGGCGACAAGTGCGTAACCTGCACTTACATTGTCGTCAGTAAACGTAGCACTAGAGCCCAAAAGCGGTGTCCCATTTTTGGACCACGATACAAAGTGGTAACCCTCAGCAGGAAGGGCCGTCACGCTGACAGATGC
>JAZQRZ010000073.1:0-3643 GCA_045629845.1 Eggerthellaceae bacterium
CAGCAGCGCTGATGTTTCAGCTAACGCGTCAAGAATTTCGTCAGGTAATTCCGCTGCTATAAACAAGCGCATGTCGCACCTCGCTTACTCAACTCTGTCTATTGTATCAACGTACAATACGATTCTTCTTGTCGATGGAAGTTCAGTTGCCAAAACAATCTGTCACGGGCTGAACAAAATAAGCCAGAACATTTTATTAATCACTGGAGTGGGGGTGTGCACGATTGAGGTTTCTCCCCAATCGTGCGTTTTGGAATATTGGGGAGTCTCCCTAAACCTGCGGTTAACTTTTGCTTCGGAATCCGATTTTATTCCACTAGTAAGATTTATCTAACTTTTTCTTTGCGAATATGAAGAGGTGCTATATACTCCGTCAAGTTATCCGTAGCTAACATTGATGGAGTACATGTATGGAACAAACCTCTAATAGATTAATGGCTGTCTTTATGGCCTTTTTGCTTGCGGTTGCTTTTGTGCCGCTAGCTCCTTCGCAGGCCGTAGCTGATGATGAGCTTGAGCCTGCGGCAACCGAAGGTGCTGCTACTCCGTTTATTTCGGTTGGTGATGGCCTAACGCCTGACTCTACTGCAATAACGGTGTATATAGGCGACCTGCCCGAAGGCGCTATTGTGGCCGTTGCCCATTTCGATGAGGGTGACGATATTGCTTACAACAGCCAGAAGAACATCAGGATTATGAACGCCTATACGGGAGCACCTTCCAACGGCGTGAATACGATTTCTATTAACAAGGGAACGCTGAAAGCTGGTCAGAAGGTTGTCGCGTTTATTATGACGGGCTATACAGCTGCCGATGTGGTTGTTCAGTCAGCTCCAGTTGTTGTTTCTGCTGAAGAAGAGCCCAGCGTAACAAGAGCAGACATTATTAACGCCTGCAGCGTTTCGATGGAGTCGCTTCATGCTGCTGGTGAAGCGGCGGGTAAGTTCAAGCTGAGCGACACTGAAGCAACAGTTAACTTTACATTGCATGACAGCATTGATTTTGCCGTGCTTAGCGTGTACGCCTATCCAAAAGTTGCACGTTTTAGTCCCGACAACTCGTCTTACAACAAGTCGTTGTTTAGTGTTCAGTTGCGCGGTGATGGCGAATCGATAAACTCGCCCGTTACGGCTTCGTTTGGCGATAAGCTTGCAGCTCTTGATACCAGCTATGATCTTGTTGCCTATCTGCGTTTCCGTGTGCCAGACGTAAACGGCACAGGCGGTGATGACTATCAGTACGTGGTAAGCCAGTCCTTTACAGTCGTGGATGAAGGGGGGCAGACAACCGAGCCTTTCTCTTATCCCAAGGCAAGCATTGTTGAAGATGAACTGACGGCTGGTTCTACAGCTATGCATGTCAGTTTAAAGGGCGACGAGCGTCTGTTTAAGCTGGCGAAAGATACGCAGAGCAATGCGCTGTCCGACCGTTTCACTATTCACTTCCTTGTCGTGGAATATGACGCCGAAGTTGAAAGTTTTGATCTTGATACTGATGGCTACGGGTACACCACGTTGTACAGCGAAGAAGCTACGAGCGAGTTTTTCAATAAGGAAATTGAATTAAAGGAACCCTTAACTGAAGGGAAGAAGGTTCGCGCGCTTTGCTACTGGACTCAGTACACAGGAAGCAGTTCAGCAATCCCCGTGCCGAAAGGTGTTGATTACGCCAACAAAGATTACGAGGCGGTTGTAGTTACCGAAGGCGAGCCAGTGGCGCCTACGCCTAAGGAGGACACGCCGAGCGACAATCCCGAACCGCCAAATGCTGATGACCAGATTTCCATTACGAGTGCTGTTTCAAGCTCGTCGAATAAGGTGACAGTACGTGTTAAAGATGCCCCCGAAGGCTCAGCCGTGCTGGTGAAATCGTTTGCTTCAGGAGCAAGCGAGTTCAAAACCGATAAAGGCACCCCGCATGGTTATAACGCAACTGTGCAAGAAGGTGATAACGAATTCCCCCTGCAGTTTTCTGCGGGTCCGCTGCAGGACGGCTACCTTGTTGCATTCCTTATGAACGCGGGGAGTGTCGTTGCGCAGTCGCAGCCAGTTCCCATTTCTTATACCGCAGCAGAACCGCAGGTTTCTATTGCTTTGGACGGTAGTGATGTTGCTCTGACTCAGGGTGATAAGTTCGTTAGCATGCTTTGGCAGGTTGATCCTTCAACTACCAATACATCGTATAAGGTGTACCAGTATACGGGTGACGTGTTTGATGAAAGTACGGCCGAAGTCGTTGGCCAGGGGTCGCTTGTTACCAGCAAAAGCAACTACAAGGGCTATACATGGGTTTCGATTTCTGGGGGTAGCGGCCTAAAGACTAATGCTAAGTTGCAGGTTGTGCTGACGGCCGATAAGCAAAAGGCTTATTCCAACACAATGACAGTTGGCGCAACGCCCGATTGGGCCAAGGTTACGCCTACCATTACTTTTGGTCAGAATGCAGTTAAAGCAGACGCGAAGAGCGTAAAGCTGGTTGTGAATTATCCCGAGGAATATGTAACCGAGTTGGGAAATCAGTTCTTCTGCAATGTTTCGGTGTATCAGTATCCAGGAAGCTATACAGATGAGGGCTTCGAAGACCAGGAGCTTGACGAAAAGCCCGAGATAGCAACGGTTGTTGCTGGGCGCAATGCGGCATATGGTGCGACTAATGGGGCTATCGAATTAACGTTTGGCGATAGCGTTTCACTGACGCCAGGAAGTCGCCTGATTGCAAAGCTGCGTTTACCGCAGGCAGAGCGCCAAGACCATGACAGCATGTGGGAAGATTATCTGTCTTGGTCGATTCCAGTAATTGCGGCTGATGCTGAAGAGCCAACAGAAACAGTGTGGCTTTACAACTTAGGCCCCGATACTGAAAAGGGAGCAAAGCTTCGCAAGATAATTCAGGAACTTGGCTTAACTGTTGGTGAACTGGCTGCTGACCAGCTTAATGATCCAGTTGGTTACATCATCGGTCGCGATGGCTATGCTGCTGCAGCTGAGCCATTTAATGGCGAGGCGCCAGATACTGAGTTCATGCTGATGGATGGCTTGTCTGAGGCAAGTTTGGACCGCTTGTTAGCCGCCTGCAAAGAAGCAGGCGTAAGCGTTGGTGCTAAGGGCATAACGACCGATACCAATGTTGCTTGGCCGCTTCATCAGTTGATTGGTGATATTTCTAACGAGCACGAGCTTATGACTACGTGGGATAAGCTAAGTAGTCTTACGAAAGAAGCCAAGCAACTTGATTCTGCTGATTACAACATGTCGAACGACGAGTGGCTGGGGATTCAAAGCGTGATTGATGAAGCTGAGAAAGCGTTGACGCTTGATGAGGATTCTGCTGGCGGTGAAGATAAGCTTCTTGATGCCTATAAAACTGCGCTTTCTGATTTGCAGTCGGCGCTGAAAACTGCCGAGGCAGCAAAGAAGTCTTCGCGAAATACAGATCCAGCTCCTGAAGAGAATAAGGGTGATAAGCCTTCCAATGAAGATAAGCCGAGTGAATCAAAGGGTGGCGAAGAAAACACCCAAGATAAACCTGCTACTTCTGGCGAAGATATAAACAAGGCGACAGAAGAAGCTTCCGAATCGCCTGCTGTTATAACGCGTGGAGCAAACAGCAACGCAGTAGATTCGAATGCTGCTTCAACGCCAGC
>JAZQRZ010000074.1:0-2842 GCA_045629845.1 Eggerthellaceae bacterium
TGAAGCCTCCAGTCAAGACCTTAAATTCCAACCAACCTACCGCATCAAGGCTCTTCTGATAGATATGTCTGAATCCATCTCACAAGGTCCCTTTGAAAGAGGTGCCCTAAAGCTGCCAATCTAAATATTCTGAAAGCAGCCTAAACTCATCCCGACAAGGCTCTTTTTGTATCCCGGGAAGCTTATTTTTGCCACTCAAGCATTTTCATGGCTAAAAACAGCCTTCACGGGATAAGAATCGGACAAATAGCTCCGTGGAATGAAGTCCAAACTTAATGAATGAAATACCCTACGAACAAAAATGGCCTTCGAAATGAAGGCCATTAACAAATTGAGAAGACGAACAGGCTGGAAAAACCAGAATCTGAATCTTATTCCACGGCGCTGGCAACTTTACGAGCAGCGGCGGTGATACTGAGATCATCAACGTTCACGGTGATGTCGGCATACTTCTGATACAGCGGCTTTCGCTCTTCATATAGATCGCGCAGGCTCATAGAAATGCCGCCCTTCAGAACAACACCGCGTTCCTGCAGGTCGTTCAAGCGCGAAACAAGCGAGTCGTACGAGATTTCCAGATAAACAATCGTGCCGATAGAAGCAAGATGCTTCATGGCTGCATCTGAATAGACAGCGCTGCCACCCGTTGCGATTACCGCATTTGCTGCATCAATTTCGCTGAGCACTTCGTTTTCGACTTCGATGAAGCCTTCAGGCCCCAAGGCGTCAATAATCTTCTGTAAGGTTTTGTCGCACTGATTCTGAATAAGCAGGTCGGCGTCGATAAAGCTCTTGTTCAAAATCTTTGCCAGAACAATGCCCAGCGTCGACTTCCCTGCCCCCGGCATACCAATTAAAACAATGTTGCTTTTACTCATCTCGATTTCCTTATAAAGAAAGGCCAGAAAGACTTCTTCCTGACCTGCGACTATCAAATGGCGGAGGAGTAGGGATTCGAACCCTAGAACGCCTTTTGGGCGTTACTCACTTAGCAGGCGAGCACCTTCGGCCTCTCGGTCACTCCTCCGCGTGCAAAAAAGCATGTTACCCGACTTCCTTGCGTGAAGCAAGAATATTACTTGCGTTTGAAAGTGTCTCGTAAAGCTTCACCAAAAGCACGTCTAAAAGCTTCGGCAAATCGACTGGAAATCGAATCGTTAATGATAGTAGCCTGCGCCACTTCTTCACCATAATGTGGATGGTCCTTGCGGAACACGCGATTGCAAATACGCGTAACAACCAAACCTATCAGCGTTACGGCCAAGCAACTGCCCGTCAATTCGATAACAGGCTGGTTCTGTTCGAACAGCGCATACAGCGTAATAACGCCAAACACCACCGACAACACCGCACAAAACCACGTAAACACTTTGATAAGCGTGGCTTTCGCCCTATCAGACGAATAGCGAAACGACATGATAAGGTACACGACAACCGCTATGAAGGCCATTAAGACCAACAACGGAAGTATGCGGTACAAACGAATCATGCGCGCCTCATTTCGGCTTAGGTTGACACAATCATAGCGCGTGCCGAGCCAAACGACGTAGCGCGCGCCCACAATCCTTGCTTTCTTGCGTCTGAAACCACACGACAAGCGCTTGTGAAGTCACTGCACACCGCAAAAGTGGTGGCGCCACTTCCGCAAAGCAATACGTCTTCAACGCCAGGCTGAGCAGCAGCCCACGTACGAATCTCGGCCAAGGCAGGCATAAGCTGCTCAGACGCTGGCGCTAAGTTATTGAACAGTGTAATTTCATCAGCAGATGCAGCCTCGCGCGCCTGTGCAGCCAATTCAGCCGGAACCGCCTGTGGCGATTCATCAAAAGCCTTGTAAGCAGCAGCGGTTGACACGCCGCCTTCGGGCTTAATCAGCGCAACTGACCGCTTGGAAGGCACCAAGTCGCGCACAAACACCTCGCCCGCACCTTCGTAATACGAGCAACCACCATGCAGGAAGAATGCCACATCGCTACCCAACTGACGTGCGGCTTCTTCAATAACAGGATCCTGCGGATCAAGGCCCCACAAATGCGCTGCACCCAACAAAGCTGCCACCGCATTCGAAGATCCGCCGCCCAAGCCACCTTGTGCGGGAATGTTCTTTTCGATGCGAATCTCGATACCTGTATCGCTACGGTTCGTTAGCTGTGCCAATTTCAGTACAGCCTTGGTTGCGATATTGTCAGCCGAATCAAGCTCGGGCACCGCCACATCACCGCACTGCACAAGGCGCGTTGTAGGCATGTTTGGCTGGTCAGCATCGGGAGACTTGTGACGCACGTACACCACATCATGCAGGTTCAGCGCATGCATAACCGTGGACGCGCTGTGATAGCCATCATCACGACGCTCACCTATTGCCAAGTGTAAGTTCACCTTAGCGGGCGAAATCAGCTTCAGCCACCCCAGCGAACGAAACTCGTCACGTTCCTGTAACGCCACCGCATCAGCCGTAATATTTGTTGTATCGCTCATAGAATCCTTATCTTCTTGTACTGAAATGTGCCGTTTTCAAACTTAAACGCGCGCTGAGGTATTTCTTTCGACGCGCCGCAAAAAACGCACGTAATTCCTCGGCGCATTCGTCAGCAAGCACGCCAGGCGTTACCTCGAACGTATGATTCAGGCGCTCGTCAGCATTGACCTGGTACAGCGTGCCTAACGCCCCTGCCTTAGGGTCAGAAGCGCCATACACGCAGCGATCGATGCGCGCCTGGTGCATAAGACCCGCACACATAAGACAGGGCTCTAACGTGACATAAACCGTGCAGCCCGTCAGTCGCCAAGCATCCAATTCACGCGACGCAGCAAGCATCGCCACAAACTCTGCATGACCCGC
>JAZQRZ010000075.1:0-1610 GCA_045629845.1 Eggerthellaceae bacterium
ACGACTTGCCTTCCCAGCTCGCCTAGGCGCATAGCGTTTCCAAGTTGGCGGTACGAAATGGTTCCGTTTATGAAATCTTGAGCGAATGTGAAATAGCTGTCATCAGCACGGTAGCCTTTGTCAACGTCGGCTTTCGAAAGATCGACCGCAAAGTTGGCAAGCAAGTATTCGCGCGCCTCGTTTGCAATGGGCGCGCGCACATCGAACCAACGGTTCGCCAAAAGAACGGCCAGCCAGTGCAGTGTTGTGAATTCCGGTGCGTCGAGCTCGACGATTTCCAGACCGTTGGCATCGAAGTCGTATTCGTTGACGAACCCGTCATGGTCGAAGCCTACTGCCCATTCGCCTGCCATGTCAGGATGCTGCGTGCAGTAGAAGCCCAGGCCGTAGTCGTTGTACGGTTTTCCAAAACCGTAAGTTGGAACTTCCACGATATGGTCAGACCCATGGTAAAGCTTCATGGTCGTCCTTTCGCAATAATATACTCCTATGGGAGTATAGCATCATGAATGCATTGTCGAAGGGACGGTTCATCTGAGTGTGCGACAATAACTAGCATCGAAAAGCAAAATCTGGGAAGAGGTGGCGGAATGGCGCAGAAGAATCTTGGGCTGAACGCGACGGCTGTCAGGTTCTTCGCCATGCTCTTGCTGGCGGCGACACTGTGCTTCTGCGTGCTAGGTTGCTCGTCAGGTGGCAGCCAGGCGACTGCGTCAGGTAGCGCAACGAGCTCGCAAGCAGTTGCATCTGCCGATGCGGTAAGCTCGCAAGCAGCAAGCGCCGACACTGGCTCTTCCGAAATCGACCTCTCGGACCCAACACTGCTGACCGACTTGGACGAGTTCAAATTCGAGGCGGTTAAGGTCTACACGCCTAAGAAGTTCGAGCTCGACGTCGACCCCGATGCCAATGTTGTTGATTACGAGATGTGGAGGGTAAGCCCCTATATTTCGTTCCTCATAAGTCGCAAGCCGCTTTCCGACTACGCCGATATAGCAGCCGAGTATGATGCAGAGCAGGCTGTGCAAGGGCTGCTGACTGACGAAGAGTCGTTCCAACTGTTCATTTTTGAATCCGTTGCCTCCAGGAATGCGAGTGCGGTGACTGACAACATTAATGGCAGGTGGTACCAAACCTTCACCCAAGGTGACAAGGCGTATTTCGTTTGGACAGTGTTGATTGATGACGAGAACAGCTACTGGATCAACTTCTTGTGCCCGCTTGAGGAAAAGGACCGCTACCACGACCTTATGGTCCAGCTCATCGACAAGGCCGAGATTGACCGCGGCTAGTTCAGCAGAGGTTTCATCGGAGACAACAACGCGCGTCTTTGAGTCTTCAATCGTGTTGCAAATATTGCCGATAACGGCAAAATAACAGCTACATTTGTCTTGTGCAATGGGACAACGAAAAGGGCTATCTCATCGACACGTGCTTTGCTGCACAGGATGCTTTCGAAGCGGTGCTCGACTATTTCTGGATTAGGTGATGGACTTGATGGAATACGGCCGAGTAAAAGACGAGCAGATGCTGGCGCGAGAGTTGCAGCAAGCGGCTGGGGTGGGAGCGTCGACTCGCGTGGGCCCACAGCTCAGGCTGGACGGGCTCGC
>JAZQRZ010000076.1:0-1916 GCA_045629845.1 Eggerthellaceae bacterium
AAGCTGCACGAACGTGTGGTTGGCCAAGATCAGGCGGTCAACGTGGTTGCAGGCGCTATTCGCCGCAACCGCGCAGGCCTTTCCGACCCCGAAAAGCCCATTGGTTCGTTCCTGTTCCTTGGCCCGACGGGCGTAGGTAAAACCGAGCTGGCTAAGGCGCTGGCAGAATACCTGTTCGACAGCGAGCGCGCTATGGTGCGTATCGACATGTCGGAATACATGGAAAAGTTCAGCGTTCAGCGCCTGATTGGCGCACCTCCTGGCTACGTTGGCTACGACGAAGGCGGTCAGCTGACCGAAGCGGTACGTCGTCGTCCTTACAGCGTGGTGCTGCTCGACGAAATCGAAAAGGCGCACCCCGATGTGTTCAACGTGCTGTTGCAGGTGCTTGATGATGGTCGTCTGACCGATGGTCAGGGTCGTGTGGTCAGCTTCAAGAACACGATTATCATCATGACCAGCAACGTTGGTAGCCAGTTCATTCGCGAGTTCTCGGAAAACGGCGACGAGGATGCCCAGGAAACCATGAAGCGCGCTATCGACGAAGCTTTGCGCGCTACGTTCCGCCCTGAATTCCTGAACCGTATCGACGACATTGTTACCTTCGATGCGCTTTCGATTAGCGACATCGAGCCTATCGTTGAGTTACAGCTTGCTGACGTGCGTAAACGACTGGAAGATCGTCGTGTTACACTTGACGTCACACCCGCGGCTACCGAGTCGCTGGCAATTGACGGATACGACCCTGTTTTCGGTGCTCGTCCGCTGAAGCGCCTTATTCAGCGCGAAGTGGTTGACCGCATCGCTGAACAGGTTGTTCGCGGTAATCTTTTGGAAGGTGACCACGTTTTGATCGATGTCGATGCCGATGGCAGATACTCTTGCCGCGTCGAGAGACCTCTCGACCTAGATTCGCTTGACTTGTGAGAAACTAAACACCTAGGCAAACTTCACGCTGGGGCGTCAAAGTGGCCAAAGCTTAACTAAGGCGCCCCCGTAAGGTGAAAGGTAGCTTGTGGATAACAGTACACAACAGGGCGTAAAAGTAAAACGTCGCGCCGGTAAAACTTTCTGCTTACTTTTAGTGCTTGCTCTTGCGCTTGGTGCCCTTGGGGTGTTCCTTATCCAGAGCATGGTGGGCTTCGACCGTAGTTCGGTTCGTGCTGAAGAGGCTTCTTATATCGATGATGCCGTTACCAAGATTGGTAACATTCAGCATGATGGCGGCTATGGTCTTCTTGTTAATACACTGGCTTCCGAAGACTTGCCTTCGTCCGATTACTGGGTTTTGTCGTGCAACGGCATCCTGTTGTACATGCAGGACCAGCCCGATGCAAACAAGTATCTTGGTCAGCCGGTTTTCGCATATCCTGTGCTTGATGCTGCGTCTGAGCTCTACGATCTTCTTGCCGATGGTACGGTAGTTTACAAGCGTGTCACGGTTGATGGGGTTGACTACCTGGTCAGCGCCACGCGTTTCAATTACAACAATGTGGAATACGAGCTTTGGCTTGTTAAGAAGGCCGATCCAGCAGAAGCTAATCTGAACGCTCCCTTTGGTTTGCCAGTTGTAGCGTTGTACGGCATTCTGGGTGGCGTACTGCTCCTGCTCGTTCTTATCCCAACGCTGCGCGCACGCAGCGGCGATAAGAAGCGCCTTGCAGCTGCACAGGCTCTGTTGTCGCAGGAAGAAGTCGCGGCAGCACCTGCACCTGAAGTGGTGGCAAGTCAGCCTAGTGAGGCTCCTGCAGTTCAGGAGGCTCCGAAGACTGAGCCTGAGCCTGCGGCAGCGCCCGAGCCCGAGCCAGAACCTGTGGTTGAGTCTGCGCCCGAGCCTGAGGCGGCAGCTCAGCCTAAGCAGGCATCGACCTTCACGTTTGAACCGCCTTCTGATCCGGTTCCTGAGTTCAAGTCCG